>NZ_JBEYVX010000066.1:0-32248 GCF_040644195.1 Streptomyces sp. NPDC047014
CCGATGCGGGTGCGGAGCTGGAGACCTCCGGGACGACCCCGCGCCGCAGGAACTCCTTCGTGGCCTCGCGCGCGCACAGAAACTGCCCGGTCAGGTTGGACCGGCGTACGCGCCCCTGGCGCGCGGCTGCCGCCCCCGCGGCTGCCGCGCCCCGGCCCGGCGTGTGCACGGGCGGCGGGTGCGGTATGTGATCGGCTCCGAGCCCGGCCAGGTCAACGGCATGCGATGGCGCCCGGGAAGCGCGCCGTAACGAGGGCTGCCCGGCCCGGTACGCGAGACGTACCGTGCCGCGAGGTGGTCCCGTACGGTCCGCCGCCCGGGGCCCGACGGCTCCGGGCGCGGGCCGCCCCGTACCGTACGCCCGACATCCCCCGCGGGATGCGCGCGGCGCGGGCGGGCGGCGCCCTACGGTGACAACCATCCCGCCGCATCACGCACCCGTAGGAGCACTGGACATGTCCAGCGAGTTCTTCGTCCCGGACCCGGAGGGTCACGTTCCGAACGCCGAGGGCTACTTCGGCGACTTCGGCGGCAAGTTCATCCCGGAGGCGCTGGTCGCCGCCGTGGACGAGGTCGCCGTCGAGTACGACAAGGCCAAGGGCGACCCGGCCTTCGCCGCCGAGCTGAACGACCTCATGGTCCACTACACCGGCCGCCCCAGCGCCCTCACCGAGGTGCCGCGCTTCGCCGAGCACGCGGGCGGCGCGCGGATCTTCCTCAAGCGCGAGGACCTGAACCACACCGGCTCGCACAAGATCAACAACGTGCTGGGCCAGGCCCTGCTCACCAAGCGCATGGGCAAGACCCGCGTCATCGCCGAGACCGGCGCCGGCCAGCACGGCGTGGCCACCGCCACCGCCTGCGCCCTCTTCGGCCTCGAATGCACCATCTACATGGGCGAGATCGACACCCAGCGCCAGGCCCTCAACGTGGCCCGCATGCGCATGCTGGGCGCCGAGGTCATCGCGGTGAAGTCCGGCTCCCGCACCCTCAAGGACGCCATCAACGAGGCGTTCCGCGACTGGGTCGCCAACGTGGACCGCACCCACTACCTCTTCGGCACCGTCGCCGGACCGCACCCCTTCCCGGCGATGGTCCGCGACTTCCACCGCGTCATCGGCGTCGAGGCCCGCCGCCAGATCCTGGAGCGCGCCGGCCGGCTCCCCGACGCCGTCGCCGCCTGCGTCGGCGGCGGCTCCAACGCCATCGGCCTCTTCCACGCCTTCATCCCCGACACCGGCGTCCGCCTGGTCGGCTTCGAGCCCGCCGGGCACGGCGTGGAGACCGGCGAGCACGCCGCCACCCTCACCGCCGGCGAGCCCGGCATCCTGCACGGCTCCCGCTCCTACGTCCTCCAGGACGAGGAGGGCCAGATCACCGAGCCGTACTCCATCTCCGCCGGCCTGGACTACCCGGGCATCGGCCCGGAGCACTCCTACCTCAAGGACTCCGGCCGCGGCGAGTACCGCGCCGTCACCGACGACGCGGCCATGCAGGCCCTGCGCCTGCTCTCCCGCACCGAGGGCATCATCCCGGCCATCGAGTCGGCACACGCCCTCGCCGGCGCCCTCGACCTCGGCCGGGAGCTGGGCAGCGACGGCCTCGTGCTCGTCAACCTCTCCGGCCGCGGCGACAAGGACATGGACACGGCGGCCCGCTACTTCGGCCTGTACGACACCGACGGCGAGGTCGCCGACAACGAGTTCTCCGAGGGGGACGACAAGTGAGCTCCACGCACGGACGCGGCAACGTCGAGCTGCTGAGCGCCACCCTCGCCAAGGCGAAGTCCGAGGACCGCGCCGCCCTCGTCGCCTACCTGCCCGCCGGCTTCCCGACCGTCGACGGCGGCATCGAGGCCGCCAAGGCCGTCCTCGCCGGCGGCGCGGACGTGGTCGAGATCGGCCTGCCCCACAGCGACCCCGTCCTCGACGGGCCGGTCATCCAGACCGCCGACGACATCGCCCTGCGCGGCGGGGTCCGGATCGCGGACGTGCTGCGCACCGTCCGCGAGGCCCACGAGGCCACCGGCGCCCCGATCCTGGTCATGACGTACTGGAACCCGATCGACCGCTACGGCGTCGAGCGGTTCGCGGCCGAGCTGGCCGCGGCGGGCGGCGCGGGCTGCATCCTGCCCGACCTGCCGGTGCAGGAGTCCGCCCTGTGGCGGGAGCACGCCGGCAAGCACGGCCTGGCGACCGTCTTCGTCGTGGCGCCCAGCAGCAAGGACGAGCGCCTGGCCACCATCACCGCGGCCGGCTCGGGCTTCGTCTACGCCGCCTCCCTCATGGGCGTCACCGGCACCCGCGAGTCCGTCGGCGACCAGGCCGCCGACCTGGTCCGGCGCACCCGCGCCACCAGCGAGCTCCCGGTCTGCGTCGGCCTCGGCGTCTCCAACGCCGCCCAGGCCAAGGAGGTCGCGGGCTTCGCCGACGGGGTGATCGTCGGCTCGGCCTTCGTGAAGCTGCTGCTCGACGCGCCCGACCTGCCGAGCGGGCTGGACGCCGTACGGGCCCTGGCGGGCGAGCTTGCGGAAGGCGTACGCAGGAGCTGAGACAAAACGGACACCCGATCGGGTTCTGTAGTCCGATCGGGTGGAATGGCGAGCAGGGGGGCACGCGAGTGCCTCCCTGCTTCGTTTGGCGGAGCGTGAGCGACAAGAACGACGACGGTGCGAACCGCGATGCGACGAAACGATCGGCCCGGGAACGACTCCAAGTGGAGCGCGAGCGGCAGAAGACCCGGGACAAGCGCCGGCGGACCCTCATCGTGGCCGCCGCCGTGGTCGGCGTCCTCGGTCTGGCGACCGTCGTCGGCGTGATCGCGGCCAACACCGGCAAGGACAGCAGCGCCAAGGGCGGCCCGGTCGTCGCCCCCTCCGGGGCCACCGGCAAGGACGCGCTCGCCATCCAGACGGGCAAGCCCGAGGCGAAGTCCACCCTGACGGTCTGGGAGGACTTCCGCTGTCCCGCCTGCAAGGCGTTCGAGGACAACTACCGGGAGACCATCCACGAGCTGGAGGACAAGGGCCTGCTCAAGGTGGACTACCACCTGGTCACGCTCATCGACGGGAACATGGGCGGCAGCGGCTCCCTCAAGGGGGCGAACGCCGCCGCGTGCGCGCAGGACGCCGGGAAGTTCTCCGCGTACCACGACGTCCTCTTCCAGAACCAGCCGCAGGAGGTCGACGACGCCTACGGCAAGAACGCCAAGCTGCTGGAGCTGGCCGCCAAGGTGGACGGGCTCGACACCCCCGAGTTCCGCCAGTGCGTCGAGGACGGCACGCACAACAGCTGGGTGGGCAAATCGCAGGAGGCGTTCCGCGCCGGGAAGTTCCGCGGCACCCCGACCGTGCTGCTCGACGGCAAGGACATCTTCTCCGACCAGGCCAACCCGCTGACCCCGCAGAAGCTCAAGGAGCAGGTGGAGGCGGCGGCCAAGGGCTCGGGCGGGGCGAGCGGGGCGGGCGGCGAGAGCAACGCGAAGGGCTCGGCGAAGACGTCGCCGTCCGCGTCCGCGTCACCGTCCGGGTCATCGTCCGGGGTCGGGTCCGGCTCCCGGTCCGCGTCCGCGTCTCCGTCCGCGTCGCGGACCGCCTCCGGCGGAGCCGTGAAGAGCCCCGCCGGGGACTGACTTCCGCCGATCCATGTCTGGATTTGGTTTCGACCCTGCCGGGCGGGTTGCGGTACGCACCGCCCGGCAGGGTAGCGTCAGGTCTGCCATGGACATTGCTTACATCCCCAGTCCGTCGACCGGCGTGATCCATCTCGGACCGATCCCGCTCCGCGGCTACGCGTTCTGCATCATCATCGGCGTATTCGTCGCCGTCTGGCTCGGCAACAGGCGCTGGGTCGCCCGCGGCGGCAAGCCGGGCACGGTCGCGGACATCGCCGTGTGGGCGGTGCCCTTCGGCCTCGTCGGCGGTCGCCTGTACCACGTGATCACCGACTACCAGCTCTACTTCGGCGAGGGCCGCAACTGGGTCGACGCCTTCAAGATCTGGGAAGGCGGCCTCGGCATCTGGGGCGCGATCGCCCTCGGCGCGGTGGGCGCCTGGATCGGCTGCCGGCTGCGCGGCATCCCGCTGCCGGCCTGGGCCGACGCCCTGGCCCCGGGCATCGCCCTGGCCCAGGCGTGCGGGCGCTGGGGCAACTGGTTCAACCAGGAGCTCTACGGCCGCGCCACCGACCTGCCCTGGGCGGTCGAGATCAGCGCGGGCCCGAACCGGGACCCCGGCACCTACCACCCGACCTTCCTGTACGAGTCGCTGTGGTGCATCGGTGTCGCCCTGCTGGTGATCTGGGCCGACCGCCGCTTCAAGCTGGGCCACGGACGGGCCTTCGCCCTGTACGTCGCCGCCTACTGCGTCGGCCGCGGCTGGATCGAGTACATGCGCGTGGACGAGGCGCACCACGTGCTGGGCCTGCGCCTGAACGTGTGGACCTCGATCGTCGTCTTCCTCGGCGCGGTGATCTACTTCGTGCTCTCCGCGAAGCTGCGGCCGGGCCGCGAGGCGGTGGTCGAGCCCGACGCCCCGGGCAGGACCCCGGCCGAGGGCGACGCCGCCGCGGCCAAGGACGCCAAGGACACCAAGGACGCGAAGCCGGTGGACGCGGCCGCTGCCACGGCGCCCAAGCCGGTGGCTTCCGTACCGGCCGAGGCCCAGCCCGCCAAGGCCGACCTGCGCAAGCAGGAGCCCGCCGAGGGCAAGGCCCCGGAGCCGGGCAAGCGCTGACCGCGAGGGTCGTCGAAGGGGGTGCCGCGTCCCGCGCGGCACCCCCTTCGCGTGTCCCCGTACGCCGCTCAGCGCGCCGGGATCCGGGCCGGTGGTCTCGTCACAGCCGGGTCAGGATCACCGGGCCGCTTCCTCCGGGCCGGCCGGGGGCAGCGCGGCCAGGGTGTCGGTCTCGGCGCGGGTCGGCATCGCGTCCTGGGCGCCGTGGCGCTGCACGGAGAGGGCGGCCGCCGCCGAGGCCCAGCGCAGCGCCTCCGGCATCGGCCGGCCCTCGCCGAGGGCCACCGCGAGCGCCCCCACGAAGGTGTCCCCGGCGGCGGTGGTGTCCACGGCCCGTACCCGGGGCGCGGGCACGGCCAGCGGCTCCCGGCCGCGGGCCGCGTACAGCACTCCGGCGGAGCCGAGGGTCACCACCACCTCCGGGACCGTGTCCAGCAGGGCCTCGGCGGCCCGGCGGGGGTCGGTGAGCCCGGTGAGGGCGGCCGCCTCGTGCTCGTTCGGGACGAGGAGGTCGGTCGCCGCGAGCAGGTCGGCCGGGAGCTGCTGGGCGGGGGCCGGGGTGAGCACCGTACGTACGCCCCGCGCGCGGGCGGCGGCCGCCCCGGCGAGCACCGCGGACATCGGCAGCTCCAGCTGGAGCAGGAGGGTGCGGGCGGCGGCGATCCGGGCCTCGTCCCCGGGCTCCAGGCCGGTGACGGCGGCGTTCGCGCCGGGCACCACGATGATGCTGTTGCCGCCCTCGTCGTCCACGGTGATGTGGGCGGTCCCGCTGGCTCCCTCGACGGTGCGCAGCGAGGCCGTCTCCACCCCGGCGGCGGTGAGCGCGGAGCGCAGACGTACGCCGAACTCGTCCGCCCCGACCGCGCCGATCATCACCACCTTGCCGCCGGAGCGGGCGGCGGCGACGGCCTGGTTGGCGCCCTTGCCGCCGGGGACCGTGCGGAAGGCCCGGCCGGTGACGGTCTCGCCGAGGCGGGGGGCCTTGGGGACGTAGGCGACGAGGTCCATGTTGGTGCTGCCGAGCACGGCGATGGCCGTCATGGGCGGCTGCCTCCTGTGCGGTGAGTGGGCGGGTGCCGAAGCCGGATGGGCCCCTGGGGGATTTGTGTCATGTCGGGTGGTGTGCCGGGTGTCGTGAAACGCCCCCCTGAGGCCGCCGTCACCCGGTCGCCTACCCGTAAAACCGCAGGTAAGTACGGCCTTCCTTGCTGGCGGGCGATCAAAATCGTGCGTAGGTTCGAGGCATTCCGGGGGAGCGGACCGCCTCTCCGTGCCCGTTCGTAGATATGGGGAGATATCACGGCATGTCCATCATCGACATCGAAGCACCGCTGCACACCGCGCACCGCGACAACCACACCCACCGGGACGTCAACGGTGGATGGCTGCGGCCGGCCGTCTTCGGTGCGATGGACGGGCTCGTCTCCAACCTCGCGCTCATGACCGGCGTGGCCGGCGGGGCCGTCGCCCCGCAGACCGTCGTGATCACCGGCCTGGCGGGCCTCGCCGCCGGCGCCTTCTCGATGGCGGCCGGGGAGTACACCTCCGTCGCCTCGCAGCGCGAGCTGGTCCTCGCCGAACTGGACATCGAGCGGCAGCAGTTGCGCAAGCACCCCATCGACGAGATGGAGGAGCTGGCCGAGCTGTACGTCTCCCGGGGCGTCGAGCCGCCGCTGGCCCGCGAGGTCGCCATGCAGCTGTCCCGCGACCCCGAGCAGGCGCTGGAGATCCACGCCCGCGAGGAGCTGGGGATCGACCCCGACGACCTGCCCTCGCCGCTGGTCGCCGCGGTCTCCTCCTTCGGGTCCTTCGCGCTGGGCGCGCTGCTGCCCGTACTGCCCTACCTGCTCGGGGCCACCGCGCTGTGGCCCGCCGTGCTGCTCGCGCTGGCCGGGCTCTTCCTCTGCGGCGCGGTCGTCGCCCGGGTCACCGCCCGGTCCTGGTGGTACAGCGGGCTGCGGCAGCTGGTCCTGGGTGGCGCGGCCGCGGGTGTGACGTACATCCTGGGAACCTGGATCGGCGGGGCCGTAGGCTGACCGGCCCGGGAGTGAGACACTATGCAGTGAGACACATAAGTACTCCATTACCCGGCGGTTTCGAACCTGTGTCCGCTGGGCATCACACCAGGGCTCCGGGCAATGATGCCCGTCCCGCACCGGGACCTCCGCCGCGCCGAACTGCCGTACAGGGCCGTGCAGCGCCACGGACGTCCCCCTCTTTCTGCCTCGCGCAGTGTCCGCATGTTGGAATGGCATATCCGCTTCTCGGGATAGTCGTCATCATGTAATCTGCACGAAATTTCTCGCAGAGGGCCAACGTCGTCCCTCGGCTATGCACATATGCCACGACGACGACGGGAGAGCCGATGCGTTCCGCATCCACGCACTCCGCGACCGGCCTGAACACCGCCTGGTCGCCCATGGACGGTCGCCCCGCCCAGCAGGGCATGTACGACCCGCGCAACGAGAAGGACGCCTGCGGCGTCGGCTTCGTGGCGAACCTCACCGGCGAGGCCACCCACACCCTCGTCGAGCAGGCCCTGACCGTCCTGCGGAACCTCGAGCACCGCGGCGCCACCGGCTCCGAGCCGGACTCCGGCGACGGCGCGGGCATCCTGTCCCAGGTGCCGGACGCCTTCCTGCGCGAGGTCGCCGGCTTCGAGCTGCCCGAGGCCGGCGCCTACGCCGTCGGCATCGCCTTCCTCCCCGCCGACGGCACGGCCGACGCCGCCGCCGGGCGGATCGAGGCCATCGCCGCCGAGGAGAACCTGACGGTCCTCGGCTGGCGCGAGGTCCCGGTCACCCCCGACCTGCTCGGCAACGGCGCCCGCGCCACCATGCCCGCCTTCCGCCAGCTCTTCGTGAGCAACGGCGCGACGGGTATCGAGCTGGACCGCAAGGCGTTCGTGCTGCGCAAGCGCGCCGAGCGCGAGGCCGGCGTGTACTTCCCGTCGCTCTCCGCCCGCACCATCGTCTACAAGGGCATGCTGACCACCGGCCAGCTGGAGCCCTTCTTCCCCGACCTCTCCGACCGCCGCTTCGCCTCGGCGCTCGCCCTGGTCCACTCCCGGTTCTCCACCAACACCTTCCCCAGCTGGCCGCTCGCCCACCCGTACCGCTTCGTCGCGCACAACGGCGAGATCAACACGGTCAAGGGCAACCGGAACTGGATGCGCGCCCGCGAGTCCCAGCTCGCCTCCACCGTCTTCGGCGACGCCCCGCTCGACCGGATCTTCCCGATCTGCACCCCGGACGCCTCCGACTCGGCCTCCTTCGACGAGGTCCTGGAGCTGCTGCACCTCGGCGGCCGGTCGCTCCCGCACAGCGTGCTGATGATGATCCCGGAGGCGTGGGAGAACCACACCTCCATGACCCCGGCCCGCCGCGCCTTCTACCAGTACCACTCCACGATGATGGAGCCCTGGGACGGCCCCGCCTGCGTCACCTTCACCGACGGCACCCAGGTCGGCGCGGTCCTCGACCGCAACGGCCTGCGCCCCGGCCGCTACTGGGTCACCGACGACGGCCTCGTCGTCCTCGGCTCCGAGGTCGGCGTCCTCGACATCGACCCGGCCAAGGTCGTCCGCAAGGGCCGCCTCCAGCCCGGCCGCATGTTCCTCGTCGACACCGCCCAGAAGCGGATCATCGAGGACGAGGAGATCAAGAACGAGCTGGCCGCCGCCGCCCCGTACGCCGAATGGCTGGACACCGGCGAGATCGAGCTGACGGACCTGCCCGAGCGCGAGCACATCGTGCACACCCACGCCTCGGTCACCCGCCGCCAGCAGACCTTCGGCTACACCGAGGAAGAGCTGCGCGTCATCCTCGCGCCCATGGCCCGTACGGCCGGTGAACCCCTCGGCTCCATGGGCACGGACTCGCCCATCGCGGCCCTCTCCGAGCGGCCCCGGCTGCTCTTCGACTACTTCACCCAGCTGTTCGCGCAGGTCACCAACCCGCCGCTGGACGCCATCCGCGAGGAGCTCGTCACCTCGCTGCTGTCCTCGATCGGCCCGCAGTCCAACCTGCTGGAGCCGACCGCCGCGTCCTGCCGCAGCGTCACCCTGCCCTTCCCGGTCATCGACAACGACGAGCTGGCCAAGCTCATCCACATCAACGCCGACGGCGACATGCCCGGGATGAAGGCCGCCACCCTCTCCGGCCTCTACCGGGTCTCCGGCGGCGGCGAGGCCCTGGCCGCCCGGATCGACGAGATCCGCGCCGAGGCCGACGCCGCCATCGCCGGCGGCGCCCGCCTGATCGTCCTCTCCGACCGGCACTCCGACGCCGAGCACGCGCCGATCCCCTCGCTGCTGCTCACCGCCGCCGTGCACCACCACCTCATCGCCACCAAGCAGCGCACCCAGGTGGGCCTGCTGGTCGAGGCCGGCGACGTCCGCGAGGTGCACCACGTCGCGCTGCTCATCGGCTACGGCGCCGCCGCCGTCAACCCGTACCTCGCCATGGAGTCCGTCGAGGACCTGCTGCGCGCCGGCACCTTCCTGTCCGGGCTGGAGCCCGAGCAGGCCATCAAGAACCTGATCTACGCCCTCGGCAAGGGCGTCCTCAAGGTCATGTCCAAGATGGGCATCTCCACCGTCGCCTCCTACCGCGGCGCCCAGGTCTTCGAGGCCGTCGGCCTGAACGACGAGTTCGTCGCCACCTACTTCCAGGGCACCGCCACCAAGATCGGCGGCGCCGGCCTGGACGTCATCGCCAAGGAGGTGGCCGCCCGCCACGCCAAGGCGTACCCGGCCTCCGGCGTCGCCGCCACGCACCGCGCGCTGGACATCGGCGGCGAGTACCAGTGGCGCCGCGAGGGCGAGCCGCACCTGTTCGACCCGGAGACGGTCTTCCGCCTCCAGCACGCCACCCGCAACCGCCGGTACGACATCTTCCGGCAGTACACGGACCGCGTGAACGAGCAGTCCGAGCGCCTGATGACGCTCCGCGGCCTGTTCGGCTTCACCTCCGGCCGGCCCTCGGTCCCGCTGGACGAGGTCGAGCCCGTCTCCGAGATCGTCAAGCGCTTCTCCACCGGCGCCATGTCGTACGGCTCCATCTCCAAGGAGGCGCACGAGACCCTCGCCATCGCCATGAACCAGCTGGGCGCCAAGTCCAACACCGGTGAGGGCGGCGAGGACCCGGACCGCCTCTACGACCCGGCGCGCCGCTCCTCCATCAAGCAGGTCGCCTCCGGCCGCTTCGGTGTCACCAGCGAGTACCTGGTCAACGCGGACGACATCCAGATCAAGATGGCCCAGGGCGCCAAGCCCGGCGAGGGCGGCCAGCTGCCCGGCCACAAGGTCTACCCGTGGGTCGCCAGGACGCGTCACTCGACCCCCGGCGTCGGCCTGATCTCCCCGCCGCCGCACCACGACATCTACTCCATCGAGGACCTCGCCCAGCTGATCCACGACCTCAAGAACGCCAACCCGGCCGCCCGCATCCACGTGAAGCTGGTCTCCGAGGTCGGCGTCGGAACGGTCGCGGCGGGCGTCTCCAAGGCCCACGCGGACGTCGTCCTCATCTCCGGCCACGACGGCGGTACGGGCGCCTCCCCGCTCACCTCGCTCAAGCACGCGGGCGGCCCCTGGGAGCTCGGCCTCGCCGAGACCCAGCAGACCCTGCTGCTCAACGGGCTGCGCGACCGGATCGTCGTCCAGACCGACGGCCAGCTCAAGACCGGCCGCGACGTGGTCATCGCCGCGCTGCTCGGCGCCGAGGAGTTCGGTTTCGCGACCGCGCCGCTCGTCGTCTCCGGCTGCGTCATGATGCGCGTCTGCCACCTGGACACCTGCCCCGTCGGCATCGCCACGCAGAACCCGGTCCTGCGCGACCGCTTCTCCGGCAAGCCCGAGTTCGTCGTGAACTTCTTCGAGTTCATCGCCGAGGAGGTCCGCGAGATCCTGGCCGAGCTGGGCTTCCGTACGATCGAGGAGGCCGTCGGCCACGCCGAGCTGCTGGACACCAGCAAGGCCGTCACGCACTGGAAGGCGCAGGGCCTGGACCTGCAGCCGCTGTTCCACGTGCCGGAGCTGCCCGAGGGCGCGGTCCGCCACGCCCTGATCGAGCAGGACCACGGTCTGGAGAAGGCCCTCGACAACGAGCTGATCGAGCTCGCCGCCGACGCGCTGAACGCCGCCTCCGCCGAGACGGCGCAGCCGGTCCGCGCGCAGGTCGCCATCCGCAACATCAACCGGACCGTCGGCACCATGCTCGGCCACCACGTGACGAAGAAGTTCGGCGGTGCGGGCCTGCCCGACAACACCATCGACCTGACCTTCACGGGCTCGGCCGGCCAGTCCTTCGGCGCCTTCGTCCCGAAGGGCGTCACCCTGCGCCTGGAGGGCGACGCCAACGACTACGTCGGCAAGGGCCTCTCCGGCGGCCGGATCGTGGTCCGCCCGGACCGCGGCGCCGACCACCTCGCCGAGTACTCCACCATCGCCGGCAACACCATCGGCTACGGGGCCACCGGCGGCGAGATGTTCCTGCGAGGCCGCACCGGCGAGCGCTTCTGCGTCCGCAACTCCGGCGCGCTGGTCGTCTCGGAGGGCGTGGGCGACCACGGCTGCGAGTACATGACCGGCGGCACGGCGGTCGTCCTCGGCGAGACGGGCCGTAACTTCGCGGCCGGTATGTCGGGCGGCGTCGCGTACGTCATCGACCTGGACCCGCACGCCGTGAACCCGGGCAACGCGGGCGCGGTGGAGACGGAGCTGTCCGACACCGACAGGCAGTGGCTGCACGATGTGGTGCGCCGCCACGAGGAGGAGACCGGCTCGACCGTGGCCGCGAAGCTCCTGGCTGACTGGGCCGCCGCGGCGGACCGCTTCAGCAAGATCATCCCCACCACGTACAAGGCAGTGCTCGCCGCCAAGGATGCCGCTGAGCTGGCCGGACTCTCGGAGTCCGAGACCACGGAAAAGATGATGGAGGCGGCGACCCATGGCTGACCCGAAGGGCTTCCTCACCACGGCGCGCGAGACCGCCTGCTCCCGTCCCGTCGCCGACCGGCTGAAGGACTGGAACGAGGTCTACGTCCCGGGCTCGCTGCTGCCGATCATCAGCAAGCAGGCCGGGCGCTGCATGGACTGCGGCATCCCGTTCTGCCACAACGGCTGCCCGCTCGGGAACCTGATCCCGGAGTGGAACGACTACGCCTACCGCGAGGACTGGGCGGCGGCGTCGGAGCGGCTGCACGCGACGAACAACTTCCCGGAGTTCACCGGGCGGCTGTGCCCGGCGCCGTGCGAGTCGGCGTGCGTGCTCGGCATCAACCAGCCGGCCGTCACGATCAAGAACGTCGAGGTCTCGATCATCGACAAGGCGTGGGACAACGGGGACGTGACCCCGCGGGCCCCGGAGCGCCTCTCGGGCAAGACCGTCGCCGTGATCGGCTCGGGGCCGGCCGGTCTGGCCGCCGCCCAGCAGCTGACCCGGTCCGGGCACACGGTCGTCGTCTACGAGCGGGCCGACCGCATCGGCGGGCTGCTGCGGTACGGCATCCCCGAGTTCAAGATGGAGAAGGTGCACATCAACCGCCGCATCGAGCAGATGCGGGCGGAGGGCACCAAGTTCCGTACGGGCATCGAGGTCGGCCGCGACATCACGGCGACGGATCTGCGCAAGCGGTTCGACGCGGTGGTCGTCGCGGCGGGCGCCACGGTCTCCCGCGACCTGCCGGTCCCGGGGCGCGAGCTGAACGGCGTCCACTTCGCGATGGAGTACCTGCCGCTCGCCAACAAGGTGCAGGAGGGCGACTTCATGGCGCCCCCCATCACCGCCGAGGGCAAGCACGTGATCGTCATCGGCGGCGGCGACACCGGCGCGGACTGCGTGGGCACCGCCCACCGGCAGGGCGCGGCCTCGGTCACGCAGCTGGAGATCATGCCGAAGCCGGGCGCTGAGCGGAACGCGAACCAGCCGTGGCCGACGTTCCCGATGCTGTACAAGGTCACCTCGGCGCACGAGGAGGGCGGCGAGCGGGTCTACTCGGTCTCGACCACCCACTTCGAGGGGGACGAGGACGGCAACGTCCAGGCCCTGCACCTGGTGGAGGTCGCCTTCGAGGACGGCAAGCTCGTCCAGAAGCCGGGCACCGAGCGCGTCCTCCCGGCGCAGCTGGTCACTCTGGCGATGGGCTTCACGGGCACCGACCAGGCGAACGGCCTGACGCAGCAGTTCGGCCTGGAGCTGGACGCCCGCGGCAACATCGACCGCGACGCGTCCTACGCGACGAACGTCGACGGCGTCTTCGTCGCGGGCGACGCGGGCCGCGGCCAGTCCCTGATCGTCTGGGCCATCGCGGAGGGCCGCTCGGCGGCCCGAGGCGTAGACCGCTACCTGACGGGCACGAGCACCCTCCCGTACCCGGTCAAGCCGACGGACCGCTCCCTGATGGTGTAACCCGACGGCCCTCCGCCCCCCCCCGGCGGAACGGCTCCGTAACCAACACCCCCGCCCCGGGGAAGGGGCGGACCCCTCATACGGCCCGTACAACGGCGTACGGAACCCCGACACGCCGCCCGCCACGTCCCCGACCAGGGGTGGCGGGCGTCGTGGCGTTTCCGGGGTGCGTACTCAGTGCGTGAAGAGGGGGGAGGCGGCGGATTCTGAGGTGGGTTGCCAGTAGGTGACCTGGGCTTTGGGGGTCATGTGGACGCCGCCCGGGGGGAGTTGCAGGAGGGTGCCCTCGCCGGTGTTTTCCTCCGGGGGCTGGCCGTGGGGGGCCAGGGCCAGGTCTGTGGTGAGGGTGGCGGACTGCTTGCCGCCCTGGCGGGCCAGGAGGCCCGCGTAGGCGGATTTGCCGGGTTCCAGGAGGACCGGGGCCTGCGGTTTTGTGGATTCCATGACGGCTATCAGGGGGCCGAAGCCGTCCTTGATGCGGAGTACCGGGTAGGACGTCAGCAGGCAGCTCGTGGGGCCCTTGTTGTCCACGGTGAGCATGAGCTTCGAGTCGTCCTTGGACGGGGGGACGGCCCACTCGACCGAGACCTGGGCGTATTCGTCCGAGCAGTTGCCGTTCTTGCCGGTCGGCTCGCCCTCCGCCTCTCCCGGGCGGGGGACGGGGGAGGAGGTGGACGGGGCCGCCTGCGTGGGTGTGGGGGTGGGGGATTGGGAGCCCGCTTCGGCGGGCGGGGTGCAGGACAGCGTGGCCAGGAGGGCTGCCGTTGTCAGGGTCAGGGCGGCTGTTCGGGTGCGGTGGTGGGTGTGCATCCTGGTCCCCCGGTCGGTGGTGTGGACTGCGTTCTGTGGGTGTGCCCGGTGCGGGGGTGCGGTTCACGCACCGCGGGGGATCGTCGCAGGGTGCGCATACGCCGCGCACGCGCCGCGCATCGTGCGGTCATGCCGGCCCCGGGGCGTCCTCCTCCCGCGCCGGCTCGTCGTCGTTGCCGCGGAGCAGGGTGCGCAGGGCGTGGTTCGGGGTCCAGGTGCGCAGGACCAGGTCGTCGCCCCGGACCGTGGTGCGGACGACCTCCGTCAGGTCGGCGTAGAAGAGGTGGAAGGGGTGCGGGGTCTGCGTCTCCTCCGCGTACCGGTGCAGCTCCGGCGGGTCGACGAGCTCCACCGCGCGCCCCGAGATCCGCACGTCCCCGTCCGGCATCGTCTCGCCCGCGCCCGGGTTGGTGTGCAGGGCGAAGCGCGGGTCGCGCTGGAGGTCCCTGGCCTTCATCGAGCCCGGCATCATGCCGAGCCACAGCTCCCCGCCCCGGATGTCGACGTTCAGCCCGCTCGCCCGGGGCGAGCCGTCCTTGCGCAGGGTGGCCAGGACATGGTGCGGGTACTGGGCGAAACGGGCCCGGACGGCCGCGGCGAACTCCGGTTCGGCCCGCGCGAAGACTTCCCAGCTGGTGTGCGTCATCCGACCATCAAAGCGCGGGCCGCCACGGCCGCGGGTCAGGCGCGCACGATGCCCGCGCCGCGCGCCGCCGCCAGCCAGCCGGGGTACTCCCCGAGCAGCCGGTCGTACAGCTCGCCGTCCGGTACGGACCGGGGATCGAGCCCCGCGTGGAAGTACCCCGCGTTGTCCACGGGCCGCTTCTCCGGCACCGGCAGCTCGTCCAGGCGGCGCAGGAAGTCGAACTGCGTGCTGCGCGTATTGCCGAAGCCGATGAACTGCCAGAACAGCGGCAGCCGGGCCGCCTTGCACAGGTACTTCTCCGCGAGCGGCTTGTTGATGGGGCCGCCGTCGGTCTGGAAGACGACCAGACCCGGATCCGTCGCCCCCGAGTCCAGGTAGTGGTCGATGACCGCGTCCATCGCCGCGTGGTAGGAGGTCTTGCCCATGTGGCCGAGGCGGGAGGCGATCGCGGTGACCCGGCCCTGGTGCCCGGCCAGCGATATCTCCTCCACGGCGTCCACCTCGGTGGAGAAGAAGACCACCGGGACGCGGCCGTCGTCGTCCAGGTGCGCCGACAGCCCCAGTACCCGGTCGGCCAGCGCCTGCACGCTGCCGTCCTGGTAGTACGGCCGCATGGAGCCGGAGTAGTCCAGGACCAGGTAGACGGCCGCCCGCCCGCCCTCCAGGCCGTGCTTGCGGAGGGAGACCCCGGCCTTCTTGTACAGGCTCACCAGAGCCGGGGCCGTCTCCTCGACCTTGCGGAGGCTGATGGCGCTGCTCGTCATGGGCCGAGGGTACGTCAGCACCCCCGGCCCCGGCTCCGTTTCGTGAACCTCCGGCCCTGGACCGGGGAAAGCCCTAGTCCTTGATCGTGTACGAGCAGCCCTTCACCGCCGTGACGCCGTCGCTCTGCGCCACCTGCTTGCCGTCCACCTTGATCACGCACGGCGCCTGCTGGAGCTTGCCGTCGGCGCCCGTGATCGTGCCCGGGACCACGCTCACCAGGTAGCCCACCTTCCGCTCCGCCGCGGTGAGTTCGACCGTGCCCGACTTCGACCACGGCAGGGTCTGCGGCTCGAAACCGCTGCCGACACCGTTGAACATCACCGCCGTCTTGCCCGTACCCCCGACCTCCAGGGTCACCTCGTGCTTCCCGCCCCCGGCCGCCGCGGCCGGGGCCGAGGCCGGGCCCGAGCCCTGCGAGGCCGCAGGCTGCGGCTGCTTGCCGCCCCCCTCGTCCGCCGGCTTCGGCTCCGCGCCCCCGCAGCCCGTCAGCAGCAGGGCCGCCGTCGCCGTCGCCGCCGCGCACAGGGCCGTCCCGGTGATCGTCCTTCGCATGGTTCCGCTACCTCGATCGTGCTCGTCCGTACGTGTTCGTCCGTACGTGTTCGTCCGTCTGATCGAAAAGAATGGACGCATGACCACACGCGCCCGTTCCTTCGACACCGCAGCAGTTTCGTACGGGAAGCACCGCCCCGGTTATCCGCCCGCCCTCTTCGACGCCCTCGAAGAGCTCACCGGACGCCCCCTCGCCGGCGCCCGCGTCGCCGACATCGGCGCCGGTACCGGCATCGCCACCGCCCTGCTGCACGCGCGCGGCGCCGACGTCCTCGCCGTCGAGCCCGGCGACGGCATGGCCGCCGAACTGCGCCGCGCCCACCCGCGGATCCCCGTCGTACGCGGCGACGGCGACCGGCTGCCGCTGCCCTCCGCCGCCTTCGACCTGCTCACCTACGCCCAGGCATGGCACTGGACCGACCCGGAGCGCTCCGTCCCCGAGGCCCGCCGCGTGCTGCGCCCCGGCGGCGCGCTCGCCCTCTGGTGGAACGACGCGGACCTCACCGTCCCGTGGATCGCCGCACAGGGGGAGCGCCTCGCCGCCTTCTTCGGCGCGGCCGGCGGCAGCCCCGTCCGCGCTCTCCCGCAGGGCATCGGGGAGTTCACCACCCGCTCCGTGCGCTGGTCCCGCCGCGTCCCGCTCGACACCCACCTCGCCAACCTCGCCAGCCACTCCGCCTTCCTCGTGCTCGGCGAGGAGCGCACCCGCGCCTACTTCGCGGGCGAACGCGCCCTGCTGGCCCCCCTCTTCCCCGAGGGCACGGTCGAGGAGAGCTACGTCGTCACCCTCAGGGTCGCCCGGGTGTGAAGGACCGCAGCACCTCCGCCCGGCAGACGGGCGGCGTGCCCCAGGCGTCCCGCAGCGGCCGGGCCTTGCGCAGCCACAGCGACAGGTCCAGCTCCTCCGTGTAGCCGACCGCCCCGTGCAGCCGCAGCGCCGTCATGGCCGCCGCGTACGCCGCCTCCCCGCAGCGCAGCTTCGCCGCCGCGACCTCGCCCGCCCCCGGGGACAGCCCGGCCGCCCACAGCAGCGGCCGGGCGAACTCCACCCCGAGCAGGGTGTCCGCCAGCCGGTGCTTGACCGCCTGGAAGGCGCCGACCGGCGTCCCGAACTGCCTGCGCTGCCCGGCGTACGCGACCGTCCGCTCCAGCAGCGCCTCGGCGAGGCCCAGGCACTGGGCCGCCGTCAGCAGCCGGGCCCACCGCCCGGCCACCGCCGCCGCCCGGAGCACCTCCGGCCCCGCCGCGAGGAGTTCGCCCCCGCGCGCGGGCAGCCGGAACAGCCGCCGCGCCGGGTCCGTCGACCGGACCGGCCCGTCCGCGCCACCGGCCGGCCCGAGGTCACCGGCCAGCCGCAGCGCGCCCTCCGCCGACACCGTGAAGCGGTGCGCCGCCGCGTCCGCGTCCAGGGCGTACGGACTCCCCCCGGGCAGGACCAGCGTCGCCCAGGCCCCGCCCGCCAGCAGCCCCGGCAGGAACCGCTTCGCGAGCTCCGCGTCCCCCAGCTCCGACAGCAGCACCGCCACCGCCGCGCTCTCCACCACCGGCCCCGGCACCGCCGCCCGCCCCAGCTCCACGAAGCCGAGCGCCAGCTCCAGCGGGAGCGGGCCCAGCCCCTCGTACGCCTCCGCCGCGGCCAGCGCGAACAGGCCCGTGCCCGCCAGCCGCGCCCGCAGCCCGTCCCCGGGCCCGTGCTCGCCGTCCGCCCAGGCCCGTACCGCCTCCGGCACCCGCGCCGAGGCCAGCAGGGAGCGCAGCGTACGGGCGAACTCCGCCTGCTCCCCGGTCGGCAGGAAACGCATCAGCGGCGGCCCTTCGGGAGGCCGAGCAGCCGCTCGGCGATGATGTCGCGCTGGATCTCGTTCGTGCCCGCGTAGATCGGCCCGGCCAGCGAGAACAGCCAGGGCTCGGCCCACGGGCCGTCCGCGTGCTCGGCGTCCGCGCCCAGCAGGTCCAGCGCCGTCTCGTGCAGGGCGATGTCGTACTCCGACCAGAACACCTTGTTCAGGCTGGACTCGGCCCCGCTCCGCCCGCCCGCCGCGTGCCGCGCGGCCGCCGCCCAGGTGAACAGCTCGTAGGCCCGCGCCCCGACCAGCGCGTCGGCCACCCGGTCGCGCAGCGCCGTGTCCGAGGGATCGCCCTGCGCCCGCCACAGCCCGGCCAGCCGGTCCGCCGCCGCCAGGAAGCGGCCGGGGGAGCGCAGCATCAGACCGCGCTCGTTGCCGGTGGCCGACATCGCGATCCGCCAGCCCTGCCCCGGCTCCCCGATCACGTCCCCGTCCGGTACGAAGACCTCGTCCAGGAACAGCTCCGCGAAGGCGGGCTTGCCGTCCAGACGGCCGATGGGCCGCACCGTCACCCCCGGCGCCCGCAGGTCGAACATCAGGTACGTCAGCCCCTCGTGCCGCGCCGGAGCCTCCGGATCGGTGCGGAAGATGCCGAAGGCGCGGTCCGCGAACGCCGCCCGCGAGGACCAGGTCTTCTGCCCGGACAGCAGCCAGCCGCCCGCCGTGCGCACCGCCCGCGAGCGCAGCGCGGCCAGGTCGGAGCCCGCCTCCGGCTCCGACCACGCCTGCGCCCAGACCACCTCGCCGCCCGCCATCGGCGGCAGCACCCGGGCCCGCTGCTCCGGCGTCGCGTGGTCGAACAGGGTCGGTGCGAGCAGGCTGATGCCGTTCTGCGAGACCCGGCCGGGCGCCCCCGCCGCCCAGTACTCCTCCTCGAAGACCAGCCACCGTACGAGGTCCACGCCCCGGCCCCCGTACTCCTCGGGCCAGGACACCACCGACCAGCGGTCCGCGTGCAGCCGCGCCTCCCACTCGCGGTGCGCGGCGAAGCCCTCCCGGGTCTCCAGCGACGGCAGCGGCGCGGCGGGGACATGGGCGGCGAGCCAGGCGCGGGCCTCGGCCCGGAAGGCCCGCACCTCCGCCGTCTCGGTGAGGTCCATCAGGTGCCCGCCTCCCTGTGGCGCCCGCGCGGGAACGGCCCGCGCACGCTTCCCTAACAAGTGTTTGGTAGGTTAACGTACGGCCATGAGCAGCGTCGAGAAGCCCGGATGAACGCGCCCCGGTACACCCCCGGCCACCACCTGCTGAGGGGGCGCACCGCCGTCGTCACCGCCGCCGCCGGAGCCGGCATCGGCGGCGCCACCGCCCGCCGCTTCCTGGAGGAGGGCGCCCGCGTCGTCCTCGGCGACGCCCACGCCCGCCGGCTCAAGGAGACCGAGGACACCCTCACCGCCGAGTTCGGGCCCGGCCGGGTCAGCTCCCTGCCCTGCGACGTCACCGACGAGGACCAGGTCCAAGCCCTGTTCGCCCACGCCGAGGAGACCCACGGCCGCCTGGACATCGTCGTCAACAACGCCGGACTCGGCGGCACCGCCGCCCTCGTCGACATGAGCGACGCCCAGTGGTCCCGCGTCCTCGACGTCACCCTGAACGGCACCTTCCGCTGCACCCGCGCCGCCCTGCGCTCCTTCCGCCGGTCCGGCACCGGAGGGGTCCTCGTCAACAACGCCTCCGTCGTCGGCTGGCGCGCCCAGACCGGCCAGGCCCACTACGCCGCCGCCAAGGCCGGGGTGATGGCCCTGACCCGCTGCGCGGCCCTGGAGGCCGCGGAATTCGGCGTACGGGTCAACGCGGTCGCCCCCAGCCTGGCCATGCACCCGCACCTCGCGAAGGTCACCAGCGCGGAACTCCTCGCCGAACTCACCGCCCGCGAGGCGTTCGGCCGGCACGCCGAGCCCTGGGAGGTCGCCAACGTCATCGTCTTCCTCGCCAGCGGCTACTCCTCCTACATGACCGGCGAGACCGTCTCCGTCAGCAGCCAGCATCCCTAGAGGCCCGGCCGGCGTCCCGCCGACCGAGAATGGACCCGTGCCGACGAACCAGCCGGCGGTCCCGCCGACCGCCAAGAAGAAGACCCAGGTGACCCCCTCGCCCGAGCGGCGCCGCGAACTCCTCGCCACCGCCGCCGAGGTGTTCGCCGCCCAGGGCTACAACGCCACCACCGTCCGCAAGATCGCCGACGCCGCCGGAATGCTCGCCGGCAGCCTCTACTACCACTTCGATTCCAAGGAATCGATGCTCGACGAGATCCTGTCCGTCTTCCTGACCGAGCTCTGGGACGGCTACGACGCCGTCCTCGCCGCCGGCCTCGGCCCCCGCGAGACCATCGAAGCCCTCGTCACCGAGTCCTTCCGGGAGATCGACCGGCACCGCGCCGCCGTCGCGATCTACCAGAAGGAGGCCCGTACCCTCGCCGCCCAGCCCCGCTTCCACTACCTGTCCGACTCGCAGCAGAAGTTCGAGAAGGCATGGCTGGGCACCCTAGAACGGGGCGTCGTGGCCCACGTCTTCCGCGCCGACCTCGACATCCGGCTCACCTACCGCTTCGTCCGCGACACGGTGTGGGTGGCGGCCTCCTGGTACCGGCCCGGCGGACAGCACAGCCCCGAGGAGATCGCCCGCCAGTACCTGTCGATGGTCCTGGACGGGATCGCCCTGCGCCCCTGACCCGACCGGAGGAGCCCCGATGCCCGAGGCATACATCGTCGAAGCCGTACGCACCCCCGTGGGACGGCGCGGCGGCGGACTGGCCGCCGTCCACCCGGCCGACCTCGGCGCGCACGTGCTGACGGCGCTCGTCGCACGCACCGGCATCGACCCCGCCGCCGTCGAGGACGTGGTCTTCGGCTGCCTCGACACCGTCGGCCCGCAGGCCGGGGACATCGCCCGCACGGCCTGGCTGGCCGCCGGGCTGCCCGAGGAGGTGCCCGGCGTCACCGTCGACCGGCAGTGCGGTTCCTCCCAGCAGGCCGTGCACTTCGCCGCCCAGGCCGTGCTCTCCGGCACCCAGGACCTGGTCGTCGCGGGCGGCACCCAGAACATGTCCATGATCCCGATCGCCTTCGCCGCCCGCCAGGCCGCCGAACCCCTCGGCCTCACCGAAGGCCCGTACGCCGGATCCGCGGGCTGGCGCGCCCGGTACGGGGACGCCCCCGTCAACCAGTTCCACGGCGCCGAGCTGATCGCCCGGAAGTGGGGGATCTCCCGCCGGGACATGGAGGAGTTCGCCCTGCGCTCCCACCGGCGCGCGGTCCGCGCCCTCGACGAGGGCCGCTTCGACCGCGAGACCGTGCCCTACGGGGCCGTCACCGCCGACGAGGGCCCGCGCCGGGACACCACCGCCGAGAAGATGGCCGCCCTCGCGCCGGTCGTCGCGGGCGGCACCCTCACCGCGGCCGTCTCCTCCCAGGTCTCCGACGGCGCCGCGGCCCTGCTCATCGCCTCCGGGCGGGCGGTCCGCGAACACGGCCTGCGCCCCCGCGCCCGCGTCCACCACCTCTCCGTCCGGGGCGAGGACCCGATCCGGATGCTGTCCGCCCCGATCCCGGCGACCGCCCACGCCCTCAAGAAGACCGGCATGGCCCTCGCCGACATCGACCTGGTGGAGATCAACGAAGCCTTCGCCCCGGTCGTCCTCGCCTGGCTCAAGGAGACCGGCGCCGACCCGGAGAAGGTCAACGTCAACGGCGGGGCCATCGCCCTGGGCCACCCCCTGGGCGCCACCGGGGTCCGCCTGATGACCACGCTCCTGCACGAGCTGGAGCGCACCGGCGGCCGCTTCGGCCTCCAGACCATGTGCGAGGGCGGCGGCCAGGCCAACGTCACGATCATCGAACGGCTCTGACCGGCCGCGTACGCCGGCCCGGTCAGGCCGGGAGCAGGCCGAAGCCGAGCAGGACGGCCGCCTCGACGCGGACCGAGCCCGGGGCCAGGGCCGCGTCGTCCTCGGGGTCCCCGCCCGTACGGCCGCCGTGGCCGCCGCCGTGCGTGGACTCCGGGTCCACGTCCTCGATGTGGATCACCGGCCCGAGCTTCATCTCGCACGCCTCCGCGTACACCTCGGCCTTGCGGCGGGCCGCCGCCACCGCCCGGCGCCGGGCCTCGTCCCGCATCGCCGGCTTGTCCTCCACCTCGAAGCGCACCCCGTCCACCCGGTTCGCCCCGGCCGACACCGCGTCCTCGATCAGCAGCTCCAGCCCCGCCAGGGCCGTGGTCTGCACGGTGTACGTGGCCACGCAGCCGTAGCCCAGGAAGGACCGCTCCGCTCCGTAGCCCCGGTACTGCGAGGTCAGCTGCAGCCGCGAGCCCGACACGTCGGCGTCCGGTATCTCGTGCTCGCGCAGCACGGCCCGCAGCCGGGTCACGGCCGCACCCGCCTCCGCGAAGGCCGCCTTCGGCGTCGGGGCGAGCAGGTCGACCGCCAGGTCCACCTGGGCCAGACACGGTTCGGCGGACACGCTGCCCGCGCCGAGCACACTGAGCCCCCAGGGCTCTCTGATCGCTGTCATTCCATGATCCAAGCAGGCGCGGGACCCGCTCACCAGTGCCTTGGTCACACGGCCGGACCGAGATGTGCTAGCTTAGGTCCCGTTGCAGTTGTGGTACCCATGAACTTTATGTGCGCCTGACGGGAATCCTCAGGCGCTTTTATTGTTTTTGCCGGATTCTCCCGGATGGGGCCCTTGCCGCCTATTCAGGAGATTCAAATGGCACTTGGCACCGTGAAGTGGTTCAACTCGGAAAAGGGCTTCGGCTTCATCGAGCAGGACGGCGGCGGCCCGGACGTCTTCGCCCACTACTCGAACATCGCCACCTCCGGCTTCCGTGAGCTCACCGAGGGCCAGCGCGTGTCCTTCGACGTGACGCAGGGCCAGAAGGGCCCCCAGGCGGAGAACATCCTCCCCGCCTAAGTTTTCCAGCATGCCGGGGTCCGCACCGCGAGGTGCGGGCCCCGGCTTGTCTGCATGTTCCGTTATTCCTGCCGGTACCAGGAGGGCTTTCCCCGCATGACCAGCTCCAGCTCCGCACGTCCCAGCCGCCGCCCCACCCGGGGACGAGGAGCGGCCCAGGGGCGTCCGAAGGCTGGCGCGGGACGGCAGAAGCCCGCCCCCGCACCCCGGCCCCAGGAATTCACCATGCCCGAGCCGACCGTCCCGGCGCTGCCGCCGGTCGCCGCGTTCGAGGACATGGGCATGCCCGAGGCGCTGCTCAAGACCCTCGCCGCCCAGGGCGTCACCGAGCCCTTCCCCATCCAGGCCGCGACCCTGCCGAACTCCCTCGCCGGGCGCGACCTGCTCGGCCGCGGCCGCACCGGCTCCGGCAAGACCCTCGCCTTCGGCCTGGCCCTGCTCGCCCGCACCGCCGGCCGCCGCGCGCAGCCGAAGGCGCCGCTCGCGCTGGTCCTCGTACCGACCCGCGAACTCGCCCAGCAGGTCACCGACTCGCTGAGCCCCTACGCCACGGCCGTCAACCTGCGCATGACCACCGTCGTCGGCGGCATGTCCATCAACCGGCAGTCCGGGGCGCTGCGGCGCGGCGCCGAAGTGCTCGTCGCCACCCCCGGCCGGCTCAAGGACCTCATCGACCGCGGCGACGCCGACCTCTCGCAGGTCGCGATCACCGTCCTCGACGAGGCCGACCAGATGACCGACATGGGCTTCATGCCGCAGGTCACCGCCCTGCTCAAGCAGGTCGAGCCGGGCGGCCAGCGCATGCTGTTCTCGGCGACGCTCGACAAGAACATCGACAAGCTCGTCAAGATGTTCCTCAGCGACCCGGTCGGCCACTCCGTCGACCCCTCCGCCGGCGCCGTCACCACGATGGAGCACCACGTCCTCTACGTGATGGACGAGACCGACAAGAAGGCCGTGGCCACGCGCATAGCGGCACGCGACGGCCGGGTGATCATGTTCGTGGACACCAAGCGCGGTGTGGACCGCATGGTCAAGAAGCTCCTGGCCGACGGCGTACGCGCCTCCGGTCTGCACGGCGGCCGCTCCCAGCCGCAGCGCAACCGCACCCTGGACTGGTTCAAGACGGGTGAGGTCACCGCGCTGATCGCCACCAACGTCGCGGCGCGCGGCATCCACATCGACGACCTCGACCTCGTCGTCAACGTGGACCCGCCCACCGACCACAAGGACTACCTGCACCGCGGCGGCCGCACCGCCCGCGCCGGCGAGTCCGGCAGCGTGGTCACGCTCGTACTGCCCGACCAGAAGCGGGACATGACCCGCCTGATGTCCGATGCCGGGATCACCCCGCGCACCGCGCAGATCAAGTCCTCCGACGAGGAACTGGTCCGGCTGACCGGCGCCAAGGAGCCCTCGGGCATCCCCGTCGTGCTGGAGGTCCCGCAGCAGGCCGCACCGAAGCCGCGTACCGGCTCCGGTGCGGGTTCCGGTTCCGGCTCGCGCCGCCGGTCCGGCGGCCAGCGCTCCGGCGCCACCGCGGGCCAGGCCCGCCGCGGCCAGGGCGGCCAGGGCGGCGGCTCCGCCGCGACCGGCGAGCGCCGGCGCGCCGCGGGCGGCTCCGGCAGCGGTGCCGCGGCCTCCCGCTCCGGCGGCGGAGCTTCGGCCTCCCGCTCCGGTGGCGGCGCCGCCGCGGCCTCCGCGCGCAGCCGGGTCGGCACCTCGGGCCAGGGCCGCCGCCGCACGGTCTGACCACCGCCGGGGTCACCGGACCAGCTTGGCCTGGAGCCGCGCCAGCGTGCGCAGATCCAGGCCGAGGCCCTCGGTCAGATAGCCGTACAGGCCGCCGTAGTCGGCCTCCAGCTGCGTGATCGCCGCGTCCAGGTAGTCCTGCCGGACCTCCTGGAGCGGGATCAGCAGCTCCGGATTCCGCATCCGGCCCGACTGCCTCAGGCCCTCCCGCACCCGGGCGTCGTAGGCCGCACGGTAGGTGTTCGACGCCAGGTAGTCGCGCCCGGCGGACTCCTCGGGCACCGCCAGCGCGCGCAGCAGCACCCAGCTCAGCCAGCCGGTGCGGTCCTTGCCCGAGGTGCAGTGGTACAGGACCGGCCCCTGGCGGCCGTCCGCGATCTCCCGCAGCGTCGCCGCGAACTGCGCCCGGTTCTCCGGGGAGGTCACGAAGGTGCGGTAGATGTCCCGCATGTACGCCTCGGCGCGGCCGCCGCCCAGCATGCGTTCCTGCACCTCGGGGTCGCCGCTGCCGATCGCGGTGACGAGGGTGGCGTACAGGCCCAGGTCGCTGACCGGGCGGGCGGTGGCGGAGAGCCCCGCGGGCAGCCGGTCGGGGCCGTCGTACTGGACCTCCGCCGGGATACGGAAGTCGACGACCTTGCTGAGGCCCAGACCGGCGAGGGTGGTCAGGTCGGCGTCGGTCAGCCGGCCGAGGGCGTCGGAGCGGTAGACCAGGCCCTGGCGGACCTGGCCCCCGGTCCAGGTGCGCTCGCCCCCGAGGTCGCGGACGTTGACGGCGCCCTGGAGCACGATCTGCCGCGCGGGCCCGGCCTGTTGCTGCGGAGCAGCCGCCGGGGCCGCCGCCTGTGCGGCGGCGGGCAGGGCGGCGAGGGTGAGGGCGGCGGCCGCCGAGACGGCGGCCAGCCGGAATCCTGCACGGCGCATGGGGGCGACTCCTAGGAAAGGCGGTCCGGAAGCCGGTCCGGAAGGCGGTCCAGTACGGTGTGCGCCTCGGCCATGACGCGGGAGACGAGCTCCGCGCAGGACGGGAGGTCGCCGATCACCCCCGCGACCTGGCCCGAGGCCATGACGCCGAGGTCCGTACGGCCCTCGACCATCGAAGCCCGCAGCAGCATCGGGGTGTTCGCGGCCAGCAGGACCTGGCTCCACGACAGCTCCCGGCCGTGCCTCATCGCCAGGCCGTCGCGCACCATCCGCGGCCAGCTCAGCCCGGACAGCGCGCGGAAGCCCGCCGCGTGCCGGACCGCGCGCAGCAGCGCCCGGGTACGGCCCGCCCGCTCCAGGGAGGCGACCAGCTCCGAGCGGAGCATGCGGTGCGGGAGCCCGTCCACGGCCGTGGTGACCGTGATGTCCCCGACGCCCGCTCGCAGGTACTCGGCCTTCACGGCGTCCGGGACGGTGGAGTCCGAGGTCAGCAGGAAGCGCGTGCCCATGGCGATGCCCGCCGCCCCGTACGCCAGGGCCGCGACCAGCCCGCGGCCGTCGTGGAAACCGCCCGCCGCGACCACCGGCAGGTCCACGGCGTCCACCACCTGCGGCAGCAGCACGCTCGTGGCGACCTCCCCGGTGTGCCCGCCGCCCTCACCGCCCTGCACGATCACCGCGTCGGCGCCCCAGGCGGCCACCTTCTCGGCATGCCGCCGGGCCCCGACCGAGGGGATGACGACCACACCCGCGTCCTTGAGCATCCCGATCAGCCGCTGCGAGGGGGCGAGCGCGAAGGAGGCGACCCGTACCCCCTCGTCGATGATCAGCCGGGCCCGCTCGGCCGCGTCCGCGGCGTCCGCCCGCAGATTGACCCCGAAGGGGGTGCCCTCCGGGATCCGGGACCTGACCTCATGGACCGCCGAGCGCAGCTCCTCCAGGCTCATCGTCGCCGAGGCCAGGATCCCCAGGGCGCCCGCACCGGCCGCGCCCGACACCAGCCGGGGGCCGGCCACCCAGCCCATGCCCGTCTGCACGATCGGGTGCCGGACCCCGACCAGCCGGGTGAACGCCGTCTCCATGGCTCAGCCCCGCACTTCCCGCTCGCGCAGCCCCCGCGGGTCCAGCTCCTCGCGGATCAGCCGCAGCTCCTCGGCGGAGGGCTCGCGGGTGTACGGGACCCCGGCGCCGGCGTCCGCGCCCGCCCCGCCCGCCACCGCGAGCTCGAAGCCGGTCGCGGCCCGGACCTGCGCGAGCGTCACCCCGGGATGCAGGGACACCAGCCGCATCGAGTGGCCCGGCCCGCCGAAGTCGAGCACGCCGAGATCGCTCACCACCCGGGGCAGCCGGTGGAAACGGCTCACCCCCGCCTCGGCGGCCCGGTCGTGGCCCACCCCGCAGACCATGTCGACCCGCTCCACGAACACCCGGGTCGAATGCCGCGGCACCCAGTAACTCACCGGATTGTTCAGGGTGTTGACCGGCGCCCCGCGCACCCCGAGCAGCTGCCGGGACGGCCGCTCCCAGGCGCCGATGCAGGAGATGTTCTGGTTGCCGAACCGGTCGAGCTGGCTCGCGCCCATCATCACGTGCCGCCGCCCGCCCGTGACCATCGTCAGATGGCGCCGGTACGGCAGCCAGCCCTCCACCGTGCCGTCCGTCCCGACGAGCAGCGCCTCGCCGTCGGTCAGCAGCAGACCGGGGGAGAAGGTCCGCTTCGCCAGCCGCGCGCCGAGGGAGGGGATCAGCCCCATCGGGCTGGCCAGCACCTCGCCGCCGTCCCGCCACGCCTCGGCGCAGGCGATCACGCAGTACTCGGCCCGGGTCGCTGTCGTGGTCACCGCTGCTCCTCGTGCCAGGTACGGACGGCGCGCTGGTAGTCCCGCTCGCTCGCGCCCGACAGGAAGCGGGCGGCGAACTCGGGCCAGGGGGTGCTCGCGTAGTGCTTCTGGAAGGGCTCGTCCCGCTCGTAGTCGGGGGCGCAGGAGGTGAAGTGGGCGCCGTTCGGGGTCTCGACCACGCCGGTGACGCTGTGGCGGCTGACGAGCAGGGACTGCGGGGGACCGGCCTTGGCCAGCTCGGCGGTCCCGACGATCTGCTCGCAGGAGACATAGGCGCTCTCGGCCGCCTCGCAGAACAGGTCGTCGAAGTACGGATCCGGGCCCAGGTACTGGCCGTTGCCCAGCCGGTCGGCCCGGTTCAGGTGGACCAGGGCGGCGTCCAGCCGCAGCGCCGGGACGGCCACGAACTCCTCGCCGTCCGCGTAGGGCGAGGTCACCGTACGCAGCTCCGGGTTGACCCGCATCACGTCCGAGCCGAGCCCGGCGCGCACCGGCAGGAACGGCAGCCGGTTGGCGGCGGCGTGCAGCCCCCACATGAACATGGCCTCGTCGTACTCGGTGAAGGCGAAGGCCGCGCGCTCCCGGGCGGCCCGGAAATGCGGCTCCAGCGGGATCGAGTCCAGCGTGGCGAAGGGCGCGACGAGCCGGCGGATCCGGCCCGCGGCCGCCAGCAGGCCCACGTCCGGGCCGCCGTACGACACCACGGTGAGATCGGTGACCTCCGAGCGCAGCAGTGCCCGCACCAGGGCCATGGGCTTGCGGCGCGAGCCCCAGCCGCCGATGCCGAGGGTCATCCCGCTGCACAGCCGCCCGGCGACCTCGTCCGGGCTCATCGTCTTGTCGCTCATGCCCGGGCCTCCTTCCCGAAGGTGTCGCGGACCCGCCCGGCCACCCCGCTGAGGTTGGCCTCGAAGGTGAAGCCCTGCTCGAAGCGGTAGCTGCGGCGCACGTCCACCGGGTCGATCCCGTTGATGGCCGCCTTCGCCAGGCGGATCAGATGGCCGTCCTTGCGGGCGATCTCGGCCGCCAGCTCCAGCGCCGCCGCGCGCAGCCCGGCGGGCGGCACCACCTGCCAGACCGAGCCGTGGGCGTGCAGTTCGGCGGCGGTCGCCGTGCGCGAGGTGTAGTACAGGGTGCGCATCAGGTGCTGGGGGACCAGCCGGGCCAGGTGGGTGGCGGCGCCGAGGGCGCCCCGGTCCAGCTCCGGCAGCCCGAAGACGGCGTCGTCGGCGGCGACGATCGCGTCCGCGTTGCCCACCAGGCCGATCCCGCCGCCCAGGCAGAAGCCGTGCACGGCCGCCACCACGGGCACCTCGCACTCGTAGACGGCGGCGAACGCCTCGGCGCAGCCGCCGTTGGCGCCGACCAGGGCGCTGTGGCCGGAGTCGCGCTGCATCTCCTTGATGTCCACCCCGGCGTTGAAGCCGCGCCCCTCGGCGGCCAGCACCACGCACCTCACCTCCGGGTCCCGGCCGGCGGCGCGCAGGGCGTCGGCCAGCTCGTACCAGCCGCGCACGGGCAGCGCGTTGACGGGTGGGAAGTCGACCGTGACGCATGCGACGCCCTTGCCGGGGCGTGAGGTGGAGACACCCATGACAGGATCAGCTACCTTTCCACCAAACATTTGTTAGGTGAGGAAGGTAGCAGCCCATGGAGCTCGACGGGAGGGTCGTCGTCGTCACCGGAGGAACCCGGGGCGTCGGCGCCGGTATCGCCCGGTCGTTCCTCGCGGCCGGCGCCCACGTCGCCGTCTGCGCCCGGCGGCCCCCGGAGGCGCCGGTGTCCGCCGCCGGCCGCGAGGCGTCGTACACCCCGGTCGACCTGCGCGATCCCACCGCCGTACGGACCTTCCTCGGCGCGGTCGCCGGGCGGTACGGGCGCCTGGACTGCCTGGTCAACAACGCGGGCGGGACCCCGTACCGGCTGCTCGGCGAGGGGGAGGGCGAGGAGGGCGAGGCGGAGCGGCACGCGCGCGTGGTGGAACTCAACCTGCTGGCGCCGCTGACCGCCTCCCTGGCCGCCCTGCCCTGGCTACGGGCCTCCCGCGGCTCCGTGGTCATGGTCGGCAGCGTCAGCGGGACCCGGCCCTCGCCCGGCACGGCCGCCTACGGGGCGGCCAAGGCGGGCCTGGAGAACCTGGCGCGCTCCATGGCCGTCGAATGGGCCCCCGAGGTACGGGTGAACACCCTGGTCCTCGGCATGGTGCGGACCGAGCTGTCCCACCTGCACTACGGGGACGCGGCCGGGATCGCGGCCGTCGGCGCCACCGTCCCGCTGGGGCGGCTCGCCGAACCGGCGGACGTGGGCGAGGCGGCGGTGTTCCTCGCCTCCGACCGGGCGCGCTACATCAGCGGGGCCGGCCTGCTGGTGCACGGGGGCGGGGAGCGCCCGGCCTTCCTGGACGCGGCGACTGTCAACAAGGAGAGCTGACATGGCGGAACGGACTGAGACGGCGGGACGGGCTGACATGGCGGGACGGGCCGGGGCGGCGGGACTGTGCGCGGGCCGGGTCGTGATCGTGACGGGCGCCGGGCGGGGCCTCGGGCGGGCCCACGCGCTCGCCTTCGCCGCGGAGGGCGCGAAGGTCGTCGTCAACGACCTCGGGGTGGGGCTGGACGGCCGGCCGGGTCCGGACGGGCCGGCGGAACACGTGGTCCGGGAGATCGCGGCCCTCGGCGGCGAGGCCGTGGCCCACGGCGGCGACGTGGCCACCGCGCGGGGCGCGGCCTCGCTGGTGGAGGCGGCCGTCGACACCTTCGGCCGGCTCGACACCCTGGTCAACAATGCCGGGTTCCTGCGCGACCGGATGCTGGTCAACCTCGACGAGGACGACTGGGACGCCGTCGTACGGGTCCACCTCAAGGGCCATTTCCTGCCGCTGCGGGAGGCCGCCGCGTGGTGGCGGGCCGAGTCCAAGGCGGGCCGCCGGGCCGCCGCCCGCGTGGTCAACACCTCGTCGGGGGCCGGGCTGCTCGGCTCCGTCGGGCAGGGCAACTACAGCGCGGCCAAGGCCGGGATCCTCGGCCTGACCCTGGTCGCGGCGGCCGAGACCGCCCCGTACGGGGTCCAGGTCAACGCCATCGCCCCGGCCGCGCGGACCCGGATGACCGAGGAGACCTTCGCGCGGACCATGGCCGCGCCGGGGGAGGGCGCCTTCGACGCGATGGCACCGGAGAACGTCTCCCCGCTCGTGGTGTGGCTGGGCGCGGACGCCTCGGCCGGGGTCACCGGCCGGGTCTTCGAGACGGAGGGCGGCCGGATCACCGTGATGGAGGGCTGGAGCCCGGGCCCCACCGCCGAACGGGACTCCCGCTGGACCCCGGCGGAGGCGGGCGAGGCGGCCGCGAAACTCCTCGCGGCGGCCCGGCCCCCGCTCCCGGTGTACGGGGCGCGCTGACGGCGCCGCGCGCGGGGGATCACGTACCGCCGCGCGCGGAGGGCCGCGTACGGGCTACGTGCGGTCGAGGAACGGGAGGAGCACCGCGGCGAGTTCGGCGGGGGTGTCCAGGGCGATCAGGTGGGCCGCGCCGTCGAACTCGGCCAGCGTGGCCCCCGGGATCGCGGCGGCGTAGCGGCGGGCGATGGCCTGGAAGTCGGGCACGTCCAGCCGGCCGATCCCGACCAGGGCGGGGACGGAGAGGGCGGTGACATCCCCGGCCGGGGTGTCCCGGGACTGCGCGCCGACGGCCTCCTGGTGGACCAGCGAGGTCCGCACCGGGCCGCGCAGCGCGTCGGCCAGGCCGTCCGCGACCTCGTCCCAGCCGCGGGCCGGGCCGCGCAGCCACATGTCCAGGTTCACGTCCACGGCGGTGTCCAGGTCGCCCGCGGCCAGCGCGGCCGTCTCCGCCTCGTCGTAGGCGATCATGTCCGCCGACCAGTCGTAGCCCGGCCACGGCGGGGAGAGCAGGACCAGCGAGCGCACCCGCCCGGGGTGGGCGCAGGCGAACTCCGCGGCCACGCGGCCGCCCCAGGAGGCGCCGACGAGCCGGACGCGGTCGAGGCCGAGGTGGTCCAGGAGGCGGCGCAGGTCGTCGGTCTCGTCGAAGGGCGCGGCCGGGGGCGGGGAGCCGCCGAAGCCGCGCAGGTCGTAGCGGACGACCGTGTAGCGCTCGGCGAGGGCCGGGACGACGGCGTCCCACATGCGGTGGTCGGCGACACCGGCGTGCACGAGGACGACGGGGGGTCCGTCGCCGGTGACGACGTAGGAGAGAAGGCCGAGGTCATCGGCGAGTTCGGGCATGTACGGATGATCTCAAGCGATGCCGTGTGCATGCCACCCGGATAACGGGGGCAGGCGGCAGGCGGGGGAGTGGCCGGGCACGGAAGCGGGCCCGGCCCCCTGGCGAGGGGTCGGGCCCGTGTCTTCGGTGGTGCGTTGGGATAGGACTACCCGCTCCGGACACCCGCTGAACCGCGTCCGGTCATCCTGTTGTGCGGAGAATTCGTGGAGGCGGGTGTCAGGACAGCTTGCCGCCGTAGTCCGGCAGCTTGACGGTGCGCTCGGCGTGGCCGCCGACCAGGTCGGTCGGGCTGTTGCCGATATTGGCGATGATCGTGTAGCCGCGGGCCTCGATCTCGGCGCGCTTGCTCGTCTTGTACTCGCTGACCTCGTCGAACAGGTCCGGGAGATTGCGTACGTAGAGCCCCGACACCGGGTAGCCGACGGCCTTGAGGTTGTACTCGGTGAGCGAGTGGATGATCCCGGGGCGGGCGGTGACGAAGAAGACCGCGACCCCGCGGTCGTGGGCGTACTGGGTGAGCGCGCGGACCTTGGCGATCGCGGGCGTCGGGTACGTCCAGAACCAGTGGAAGTCCGTCTCCAGCGAGGTGTTGTCGATGTCGAGCACCAGCGCGGGCTTCTCGCCCGCCGGGGAGGCGGCGATGCGCTGCTCGATGCCCGGGCGGGCCGCGTCGACGATCGCGCCCACCTCGCGCTGCCAGGCGGCGTAGTCGATGCCGAGGATCGCGGCGTTCCCGCCGGGCGCGGAGCCGTTCGCCGAGGCATTCGCCGACGCGTTCGCGGGGGCGTTCGCGCTCGCGGCGACCGGCGCCGGGGCC
>NZ_JBEYVX010000067.1:0-31693 GCF_040644195.1 Streptomyces sp. NPDC047014
CGTTCCGGCAGGTCCCGCCAGGCCGCACCCGTGGACAGCTTCCACAGGATCCCGTTCAGTACCTGCCTCCGGTCCCGAACCGGCCGGCCCATCCGAGGCGGAGCCAGCAACGGCCCGATGACTTCCCATGCCTGATCGGTCAGTTCATGACGTCGCACCACGAACGGAGTAACGACCGATCCACATTGCGGACACGCCCTAGGGGAGGGGTTGGGGTGGGGTGGGGCCCTCGTAGTGGCCGGTGGGGCGCATGCGGAGAGGAGGGGCTTGGTATTCCTCCAGGGCGTGGGCGATCCAGCCTGCTGTGCGGGAGATGGCGAAGATTGTTTCGCCGGACTCGGGCGGCATGTCGGAGGAGACGGTGAGGACGGCCAGGGCCAGGTCCACGTTGGGGTGGAGGTCGCGTTGGCGGGCCATCGTCGTGGCTACCTCGCGTGCCGCGGTCAGGGCCGGCGCGGCATGCGGGAGTTCTTCGAGGCGGGCGAAGAGGGCGGTGGCGCGGGGGTCCTCGGCTCGGTAGAGGCGGTGGCCCAGGCCCGGGACGCGGCGGCCCGCGCGGAGGTATTCCGCTACTACCGGTGCCGCGCTGCCCTGTTCCAGGACCTCCCTCAGCATCCGGTGCGCCAGGCGGCCCGCCGCGCCGTGCAGGGGGCCTTCGAGGGCGCCGAGGCCCGCCGATACGGCCGCGTACGGGTGGGCGCGGGCCGAGGCTGCGACGCGTACGGCCAGGGTGGAGGCGGCCAGGTCGTGGTCGACCAGGAGGGACAGGGCCAGGTCGAGGACGGCGAGGGCGTCGGGGTCCGGCTCCCGTGCCGTGAGGCGGGACCACAGGCGGCGGGAGATCCGGCCGTCACCGGGCCAGGAGGGGGCCGCCTTTTCCGGGAGCGCGCCGACCAGGGTGGGGATCAGGCAGCGGGCCGAGCCGAGGACGGCCTCCTCGGAGAGGTCGAAGCGGAGGGGGTCCGCCACCGCCGCGGCGGCCACCGCCACCCGTAGGCGGTCGATGGGGCCGCTGTGTTCCGGTAGCGCCGCGACCGCCCGTCCCGCCGCCGCCAGTGCCTCCGGAGGTGCGGTGAACACCGCGCCGGGCGCGAGCTTGCCCGTCCAGAGCCATTCTGCGACCTCCTCGTAGCGGTACCGCGAGGCCAGGGCCACGGCGTCGACGCCCCGGAGGTAGTAGCGGTCGGGCTCGATGAGGGTGAGAGCTGTGCGGACGGAGAGCTCCCCGCCGGCGGGGGCCGCCGCCTCGCGTCGGCTGCGCCGGGCCAGGTCCGCCACCTCGGCGGCGTCGAAGCTGCTGCCCCGCCCTGCCGGATCGCGGCGGCTGGTGAGCTGGCCCCGGCTGACGTAGGCGTACACGGTGGCCGGCTTCACGCCGAGCACTCGGGCCGCCTCCTGGGTGCTGAGCCTGCGTCCGCCGTCCGTCTGATCGGTCATGGCGGTCACTCTACCGATGAGTAGGCATGTTGATTGGATCAATATTGACAGTGATTCCATGCATCATCGATGGTTTGTGTATGAACCTCATTGACAGCACCATCGAAGGGCCCCGCGGGCTTGCGGGAGTCGTGGTCACCACCACCGAGCTGGGGGACGTCCGTGGGCGGGAGGGCTTCTACCACTACCGGCAGTACTCGGCGGTGGAGCTGGCGGCGAGCCGCGGCTTCGAGGACGTATGGCATCTGATGTTCCGGGGTGCCCTGCCCGCCGACGCCGCCGAGCGGGACGCGTTCGTCGCCGAGACCGCCGCGCTGCGGCGGCTGCCGGGCGAGGTGCGGGAGGCCCTGCCGGGGGTCGCCCGTGCCGGGCGGCTCTCCGGGCCGCTCGCCGGGCTGCGGACCGCGCTCTCGCTGCTCGGTGCCGCCGCCGGCTTCCGGCCCGTCTACGACCTCGATCCGGACCGCCGGGCGGCCGACGCGCTGGCCGCCTGCGCCGCCGTACCGACCCTGCTGACCGCCCTGCACCGGCTCGGCCAGGGACTGGAGCCGGTCGAGCCGCGCGAGGATCTTCCGTACGCCGCCAACTACCTCTACATGCTGACCGGTGAGGAGCCCGACCCGGCGCGGGTCCGGGCGGTCGAGCGGTACCTGATCTCCACCGTCGACCACGGGTTCAACGCCTCCACCTTCACCGCCCGGGTGATCGCCTCCACCGGCGCCGATGTCGCGGCCTGCCTGACGGGGGCCGTCGGCGCGCTCTCCGGACCGCTGCACGGCGGCGCCCCCAGCCGGGCCCTGGACACCCTCGACGCGATCGGGACCGTGGACCGGATCGGGCCGTGGATCCGCGAACGGGTGCTCGCCGGTGACCGGATCATGGGCTTCGGGCACCCCGTCTACCGCACCGAGGACCCCCGCTCGCGCATGCTGCGCGAGATCGCCCTCGGCTTCGGCGGACCCCTCGTGGACTTCGCCGTCGAGGTGGAGCGGCAGGTGGAGGAGATCCTGGCCGAGCTCAAGCCGGGCCGCGAACTGCACACCAATGTGGAGTTCTACGCCGGGGTGGTCATGGAGCTGTGCGGGCTGCCGCGGGAGATGTTCACGCCGACCTTCTGCGCGGCCCGGGTGATCGGCTGGAGCGCGAACATCCTGGAGCAGGCCGCCGATTCGAAGATCATCCGTCCGGCCGCCCGGTACACGGGCCCCACCCCGCCGCAGCCGGTGCCGCTCATCGGCTGACGCCCGGCCTGGTTACGATCGGCAGGGTGAACAGCAGGCAGCCCATCCCCGTCGTCGTGCTCGCCGGATTCCTCGGATCCGGCAAGACCACCGTGCTGAACCACCTCCTCGCGAGCCGCGGTGGCACCCGTATCGGCGTCGTCGTCAACGACTTCGGGTCGATCGAGGTCGACGCCATGTCCGTGGCGGGCCAGGTCGGTGACTCGATGGTCTCCCTCGGCGGCGGCTGTCTCTGCTGCGCCGTCGACGGCAGCGAACTGGACGCCTACCTGGAGAAGCTGTCCGCCCCCGCCCACCGGATCGACGTGATCGTCATCGAGGCGAGCGGCCTGGCCGAGCCCCAGGAGATGATCCGGATGCTGATGGCCAGCGAGAACCCTGCCGTCCGCTACGGCGGGATGGTGCAGGTCGTGGACGCCGCCGAGTTCGACGCGACCCGGGCCCGGCACCCGGAGACCGACCGCCATCTGGCCGTCGCGGACCTCGTGGTGCTCAACAAGACCGACCGCGTCGACGGCGGCGAACGGGCCAGGATCGAGGGCGAACTCGCCGCGCTCTGCGCCCCCGGCACCCCGGTCGTGGGAGCCGACCACGGCCGGATCGACCCGGAACTGCTCTTCGACCGACGGCCCTGGACCGAGACCCGGGGCCAGCTCTCCTTCGAGGACCTGCTCGCGCACCCGGACGGCCACGACCACTGCACCCACGCGCACACCGCCTACGAGAGCACGGAGTTCACCTCGGACCAGGCGCTGTCCCCGCGCCGGTTCATGGACTTCCTCGACCGCCGCCCGGCCGGGCTGTACCGGATCAAGGGCTTCGTGTGGTTCGGGGTGCCGGAGCACGAGGAGTGCTACGAGGTGCACGCGGTGGGCCGCTTCCTCCGCTTCGCGCCGCGCCCGTGGGGGAAGGGCGAGGCACGCCGGACGCAGCTGGTCCTGATCGGCTCCGGAACGGACGGGGCGGCCCTCCTGGACGAGCTGGCGCTCTGCCGGGAGGAGTTCCCGCGGGAGGTGCGCCCCGAGAGCATGTGGGGCGTCCTGCGGTACGTCGCCCAGCCCCCGGCCGAGGAGCAGCCCCCGGCCGAGGAGCAGCCCCCGGCCGGGGACGGGCCGGCCGGGGACGAGCCGCAGCAGGCCGGCGACACCGGGCTCTAGGCGACCTCCACCCCGAAGTCGCCCAGCAGGTCCACCAGGCCGCCCCGGTAGCCCTTGCCGCCGACCACGAAGTCCCAGTCGCCGTTGGGCCGCCGCCGGAAGGAGCCCAGTACCAGCGCGGTCTCCCCGGCGCGGCCGTCGGAGACCTCCAGCTGTCCGGCCTCCGCCCCCGCCGCGTCCAGCAGCCGGATCCGGGCCTCGGTGAATCCGGCCAGGTCGGCGTCCGGGTCCACCTCCGGGTCGACGGCGGCCACCAGCACGAGCCGGTCGGCCCCCGCCGGAAGGGACTCGAAGGAGACCTCCAGGGCCGCGCGGTCGGGGGCGGTGTGGGCGCGCGAGCGCACCGAACCGTCCGGGGTGCGCGGGTTGTTGTAGAACACGAAGTGGTCCTCGCTGAGCACCCGGTTCCCCGAGCAGACGAGCGCGCACACGTCCAGGGAGACCGGGCCCGCCCAGGACATGCCGAGCACGTTGTGGTCCGCCGCGGGAGCCTCGGGGGCCGGCTGCTGCCGCTCCGCCGCCCGCGCCGCGGCCGCCGCGTTCCCGGCCCCGCCCCCGCTGCCGCGCTCGCCCAGGCGTCCCCGCAGCCCGTACTGGTGCAGCAGCTCCACCAGCTGGACCCCGGGAACCAATTCCAGCGGCTTGCCGTTGGCAAAGGTGTAGGAACCCGGTCCGAAGGACGAGGTGGTGACCAGCACCCCCTTGTTCGCCCCCGCGTCCTGGACCGTGCCGTACAGGTCCCGCACCGCCGTCGGCGGCACGGTGTTGCGGTACCGCTTGACCTGGACCACGATCCGCCCGCCCCGGATCGGAGCCGGGTCCAGCGCCTCCACGTCCACCCCGCCGTCGCCCGAGCGCTGGGTGGTCACCGCCTCCATGCCCATCGCCCGGAACAGCTCCGCGACCAGGTTCTCGAAGTCGATCGGGTCCATCGCGAACAGGTCCGGTTCCTCGTCCCCGCCGCCCCCGCCCGCCCCGGCCGCGTGCCCGCCGTGGCTGACCACCCCGCCGCCCACCTCGTCGGGTCGGCGCCCCGGACGCACCGGCGTCAGCTGGTCCGGCCGCGCCGACACCTGCCCGCCCAGGCCCGAGACCAGGCAGTCCACCGCGCTGACCTGCTGCAGCCGCAGCCCCGTGAAGGCGGCCCGCTCCGCCGGCACGGTGGCCAGCATGAACCGGGCCTCCTGGCCCGTCGCCGGATCGTGGCAGTCCACGAATCCGTTGACCACGACCGAGTCCAGTACGCCGAACTCGTCCGCCGCGTACAGCTCCCGCACCACCAGCAGCATGCACTGCGCGAGGAGGTCCTTGTAGACGCCCCGGCGCTCCGTGGCCGAGCGCGGCTTGATCCGGTCCTGGTCCGTGCTCGGCAGGTACTGCACGGCCCTGGCCTCCGGTACCACCGCGAAGCCGGGCAGCTCCCAGTCCAGGACGAGCTGGCGCGGGGCCGGGTCGTACGCCGCCGCCACCTGCCGCGGCAGGGACTCCGGCCAGGCCGCCGACGCGTACAGCGCCGCCGAGAAGTACTCGACCGCGGCCTCCGGGTCGCCCGCACGCAGGGCCGCCGTCAGCTCGGTCAGCCCGCTGTTGTGCTCCCGTATCCCGGCGAGCTGCTGCGCCGCCCACCGGTCGTACTGCTGCCGGTACGCGGCGAGTTGCTGCTGGCGCTGCGCCTCGGCCGCGCTCGCCGCCTGCCATGCCTGGGTGTAGCGGGCGTGGGCCTCACGCTCGGCGCGGGCCCGGTGGTTCGAGCCGAGGGTCCAGCCGCTGCTCTGCTGCTGGAACTGCTCGATGCGGGGCAGCGGCACCGGATGGGCCAGGTTCCCCGGGGCGAAGGGCTCCAGCTGCTCGGGCCGGGCCAGGGCGGCTATCCGGAAGGCGGGCGCCCGGCAGCCCGCGACCAGCAGCCCCTTGAGGGCGGCCACCTCGGCGTCGAGCTGTTCGGTACGCCGCCGGGCCTCGGCCTCGCGGTACTGCCGGTGGCCGCGGTCGGCCTCCCGCTGGTACTCGCGCTCGTAGGCCCGCTGCCGGCGTTCGGCCTCGCGCTGCTGGATCAGCTGTGTCTGCTGCTGGCGGCGCTGCGCCTCCGCCCAGTTCCCGATCAGTCCGCTGCCCGCTCGACGGCTCATCAGTCGTGTTCTCCCCCCACCGCGTACAGGAGGAAAACACTAGTCGGCGAACGGGGTGTCCGGTTCCGGTCCGGACACCCCGAAGCGCGGGCTACAGCGCGGGTCCCGCCAGCACCGCGACCACCGCGGGCAGGGCCGTCCCCGAGCCGTCCCGGCGCGGGTCCGTCGCCGGCAGTTCGGCCGGGGTGCCGTTCGCCGCGGCCGCGCGGGCCGGCGTACCGCCCGCCCAGGCCAGGACCAGCAGGTCCTCGCCCTTGAGGAAGCGCTGGCAGCGCACGCCGCCGGTGGCGCGGCCCTTGCGCGGGTACTGGTCGAAGGGGGTCAGCTTGCCGGAGATCTGGGAGTCGTCCAGGGTCCCCTGCGAGCCGGCCACCGTGAACACCACGGCCTCCCGGCCCGGGTCCACGGCCGAGAAGTGGATCACCTTGGCGTTCTCCGACAGCTTGATGCCGGCCATGCCGCCCGCCGGACGGCCCTGCGGGCGCACCTGCGCCGCCGGGTAGCGCAGCAGCTGGGCGTCGTCGGTGATGAAGACCAGGTCCTCCTCACCCGTGCGCAGCTCGACGCCGCCCACGATCCGGTCGCCGTCCCGGAGGGCGATGACCTCCAGCTCCTCCTTGTTGGCCGGGTAGTCCGGCACCACACGCTTGACCACGCCCTGCTCGGTGCCCAGCGCGAGGCCCTGCGAGGACTCGTCGAGCGAGGTCAGGCAGACCACCTTCTCGTCCGGGTCGAGCCCCGAGAGGAACTCGGCGAGCGGCGCCCCGCCCGCCAGGTTCGGCGCGGCGTGGGTGTCCGGCAGCTGCGGCAGGTCGATCACCGAGAGCCGCAGCAGCCGCCCGGCCGAGGTGACGACGCCGACATCGGCCCGCGCGGTCGCCGCGACCTGCGAGACCACCAGGTCGTGCTTGGAGCGCGAGCCGTCCTCCTCCAGCGGGAGCGGGTCGCCGTTCGCGGTGCGGGCCAGCAGCCCCGTCGAGGACAGCAGCACCCGGCACGGGTCGTCCGCGACCTCCAGCGGAACGGCCGCCACCGCGGTGCCCGCCGACTCCAGCAGGACCGTACGCCGCGCGGTGCCGAACTTCTTCGCGACCGCGGCCAGTTCCGAGGAGACGAGCTTGCGCAGCTCGTTGTCGGACTCCAGGATCCCGGTCAGCTCGTCGATCTCGCCGGTCAGCCGGTCGCGCTCGGACTCCAGCTCCAGGCGGTCGAACTTGGTGAGCCGGCGCAGCGGGGTGTCCAGGATGTACTGGGTCTGCGTCTCGCTCAGCGAGAAGCGCTCGATCAGCCGGGCCTTGGCCTGGGCGGAGTTCTCGCTGTCGCGGATGAGGCGGATGACCTCGTCGATGTCGATCAGGGCCACCAGCAGGCCCTCGACGAGGTGCAGCCGGTCCCGGCGCTTGGTGCGGCGGAACTCGCTGCGCCGCCGGACGACCTCGAAGCGGTGGTCGAGATAGACCTCCAGCAGCTCCTTGAGGCCGAGGGTGAGCGGCTGGCCGTCCACGAGCGCCACGTTGTTGATGCCGAAGGACTCCTCCATCGGCGTCAGCTTGTAGAGCTGCTCCAGGACGGCCTCCGGGTGGAAGCCGTTCTTGATCTCGATGACGAGGCGCAGGCCGTGCGCGCGGTCGGTGAGGTCCTTGACGTCGGCGATGCCCTGGAGCTTCTTCGAGCCGACCAGGTCCTTGATCTTGGCGATGACCTTCTCGGGGCCGACGGTGAAGGGCAGTTCGGTGACGACCAGGCCCTTGCGGCGGGCCGTCACGTTCTCCACGGCCACCGTCGCGCGGATCTTGAAGGAGCCGCGGCCCTTCTCGTAGGCGTCCTTGATGCCCGCGAGGCCGACGATCCGGCCGCCGGTGGGCAGGTCGGGACCCGGTACGAAGCGCATCAGCGCCTCCAGGTCCGCGTGCGGGTGGCGGATCAGGTGGCGGGCGGCGGCGATGACCTCGCCGAGGTTGTGCGGCGGCATGTTCGTCGCCATGCCGACGGCGATTCCGGACGCGCCGTTGACCAGCAGGTTCGGGTACGCGGCGGGCAGGGCGACCGGCTCGCGCTCCTGGCCGTCGTAGTTGGCGGTGAAGTCGACGGTGTCCTCGTCGATCGACTCCGTCATCAGCGAGGTGGCGTCGGCCATCCGGCACTCGGTGTACCGCATGGCGGCCGGCGGGTCGTCGTTGCCGAGGGAACCGAAGTTGCCGTGGCCGTCGACCAGCGGCAGCCGCATCGAGAAGGGCTGGGCCATGCGCACCAGCGCGTCGTAGATCGACGCGTCGCCGTGCGGGTGGAGCTTGCCCATGACCTCGCCGACGACACGGGCGCACTTGACGTAGCCGCGGTCGGGCCGCAGGCCCATCTCGTTCATCTGGTAGACGATGCGGCGGTGCACCGGCTTCATGCCGTCCCGGGCGTCGGGCAGGGCACGGGAGTAGATCACCGAGTACGCGTACTCGAGGAAGGAGCCCTGCATTTCGTCGACGACGTCGATGTCGAGGATCCTCTCCTCGAAATCCTCCGGCGGCGGGGTCTTCGTGCTGCGGCGGGCCATCGCTGCGCGGCTCCTTAACCAAATGGGGTGTGCTGGTGTCTGGCGGGTGGGGCGGGTGGGGCGGTCGAGACGGGTCGTGCGGGTGGTGCGGCCGGGTCGTGCAGGTGTCCGGCGGGGTCATGACGCCGACCATTGTGTCCCGAGGCGCCGACAACGCCGACTCCGACCCAGGTCTGGGCCGGGAACTTATCCGGCGGCCGACGCGCTTGCATACAGTGGCAGGTCTGCAAGAAATCTCTGTATCGCGATCGAAGGGACCACATGCCCATGGGTCACACGGCCACAGCCCAGGCCGGCTCCGGCGGCCTGACAGCGACCGAGCACCGGCTGGCCAACGGCCTGCGGGTGGTGCTCTCCGAGGACCACCTGACCCCGGTCGCCGCCGTCTGCCTCTGGTACGACGTCGGCTCGCGCCACGAAGTCAAGGGACGTACCGGTCTGGCTCACCTCTTCGAGCACCTGATGTTCCAGGGCTCCGCGAGCGTACCCGGCAACGGCCACTTCGAGCTGGTCCAGGGTGCCGGCGGCTCCCTGAACGGCACCACCAGCTTCGAGCGCACCAACTACTTCGAGACGATGCCGACCCACCAGCTGGAGCTCGCGCTCTGGCTGGAGGCGGACCGGATGGGTTCCCTGCTGGCCGCCCTGGACGAGGAGTCCATGGAGAACCAGCGCGACGTCGTCAAGAACGAGCGGCGCCAGCGCTACGACAACGTGCCGTACGGCACCGCCTTCGAGCGGCTGACCGCCCTCGCCTATCCCGAGGGCCACCCCTACCACCACACCCCGATCGGCTCCATGGCCGACCTGGACGCCGCCTCGCTGGAGGACGCGCGCGCGTTCTTCCGTACGTACTACGCGCCCAACAACGCGGTGCTGTCGGTCGTCGGGGACATCGACCCGGAGCGGACCCTCGCCTGGATCGAGAAGTACTTCGGCACCATCCCCTCGCACGACGGCAAGCAGCCGCCGCGCGACGGCTCGCTGCCCGAGGTCATCGGGGAGCAGCTGCGCGAGGAGATCGTCGAGGAGGTCCCGGCGCGCGCCCTGATGGCTGCCTACCGGCTCCCGCACGACGGCACCCGCGAGTGCGACGCCGCCGACGTGGCGCTGACCATCCTGGGCGGCGGCGAGTCCTCGCTGCTGCACAACCGCCTGGTACGCCGCGACCAGACGGCCGTCGCGGCCGGCTTCGGCATGCTGCGCCTGGCCGGTGCCCCCTCGCTGGGCTGGCTGGACGTCAAGACCTCCAGCGGCGTGGAGATCCCCGCCATCGAGGCGGCCGTGGACGAGGAGCTGGCGCGGTTCGCCGCCGAGGGCCCGACCGCCGAGGAGATGGAGCGCGCCCAGGCGCAGCTGGAGCGCGAATGGCTGGACCGGCTGAGCACGGTGGCCGGGCGCGCCGACGAACTGTGCCGCTACGCGGTGCTCTTCGGCGACCCGCAGCTGGCGCTCACCGCCGTGCAGCGCGTCCTCGACATCACCCCCGAGGAGGTGCAGGCCGTGGCCGCGGCCCGGCTGCGCCCGGACAACCGCGCGGTGCTCGTCTACGAGCCGCTGGCCGCCGAGGACGCCGAGTCCGACCTGCACGCCGAGTCCGACGAGAACGAGGGGGCGGAGCAGTGAGCGACACCGCAGCCGTCACGATGACCTTCCACCCGCGCCCGCAGGCGGGGGAGCCGCAGCCGTGGGCCTTCCCGGCCCCCGAGCGCGGGGAGCTGCCCAACGGCCTGACCCTGCTGCGCTGCCACCGGCCCGGCCAGCAGGTCGTCGCGGTGGAGGTCAACCTCGCGGCCCCGCTCGACGCCGAGCCCGAGGGCCTGGACGGCGTGGCGACCATCATGGCGCGCGCGCTCTCCGAGGGCACCGACAAGCACTCCGCCGAGGAGTTCGCCGCCGAGCTGGAGCGCTGCGGCGCCACCCTCGACGCGCACGCCGACCACCCGGGCCTGCGGGTCTCCCTGGAGGTCCCGGCCTCCCGGCTGGGCAAGGCGCTGGGGCTGCTGGCCGAGGCGCTGCGCGCCCCCGCCTTCGCCGACGCCGAGGTGGACCGCCTGGTCCGCAACCGGCTCGACGAGATCCCGCACGAGCTGGCCAACCCGCAGCGCCGCGCCGCCAAGCAGCTCTCCAAGGAGCTGTTCCCGGCCTCGCTGCGGATGTCCCGGCCGCGCCAGGGCACCGAGGAGACGGTGGCCCGGATCGACTCCGCCGCCGTACGCGCCTTCTACGAGGCCCACGTACGCCCCGCCACGGCCACCGCGGTGGTCGTGGGCGACCTGACGGGGATCGACCTGGACGCCGTCCTCGCGGACACCCTGGGCGCCTGGACGGGCAACACCGCCGAGGCCCGCCCGGTGCCGCCGGTGACGGCCGACGACACCGGCCGCGTGGTCATCGTCCACCGGCCCGGCGCCGTGCAGACCCAGCTGCTGATCGGCCGGATCGGGGCGGACCGCCACGACAGCGTCTGGGCGGCCCAGGTGCTCGGCACGTACTGCCTGGGCGGCACCCTCACCTCCCGCCTGGACAAGGTGCTGCGCGAGGAGAAGGGGTACACCTACGGCGTGCGCGCCTTCGGGCAGGTGCTGCGCTCCACCGCCGACGGCAAGGGCGCCTCGATGCTCGCCATCAGCGGCTCGGTGGACACCCCCAACACCGGCCCGGCGCTCGAGGACCTGTGGAAGGTGCTCCGCGTCCTGGCGGAGGGCGGGCTGACCGACGCCGAGCGGGACGTGGCCGTGCAGAACCTGGTGGGCGTGGCCCCGTTGAAGTTCGAGACGGCGGCCTCGGTCGCGGGCACGCTCGCCGACCAGGTCGAGCAGGAGCTGCCGGACGACTACCAGGCGCGGCTGTACGCGCAGTTGGCCGAGACGGGCACCGTGGAGGCCACCACGGCGGTCGTGAAGGCGTTCCCGGCGGACCGGCTGGTCACGGTGCTGGTGGGCGACGCGACGGTCATCGAGGAGCCCGTGCGGGCCCTCGGTATCGGAGAGGTCAGCGTCGTCACCAACTGACGCGTCCCACAAGGGCCCGGCAAGGGCACGGCAAGGGCCCGGCAAGCGCGCGGTATGCGCCCCACAAAGAGCTCCGGCGGAACCTCCGCCGGAACTCTTTTGTCCGTTTAGTGGTGTGGCAGCTCGTATGTGATGTGGCGTACGCAACAAAAACGCGCGTCTGTTTGGTGATCGGCTGATGATCCGCCTAGCGTCATCCGTGCTGTTCGTCAGTCGTGACCGCCGCACCCGCGGCACCGGACAGCGATCGCCGAGTCCCCGTCAGGCGCGAGCCTGGGGAGCCGGGGACCCACTTGTGTCCCTGGGGTGAATCGGACCCCCTCGCCAGAGGAGGCCCGTAGGAGACCTTCCTGCTCCGAACCCGTCAGCTAACCCGGTAGGCGAGAAGGAAGGAAAGGATCAACCCCTTCATGGCGTTTGGCAGTCGTCCCGCTGGTACCGGCAAGCACCGTGGTTCCAGCCGCCTGAGCAAGAAGACCGCCGGTTACGCCGGTATCGCCGCGATCGCCACGACGGGTGTCGTCGGCTCCCTCGCCGCCCCGGCCTTCGCCGCGGACAACCACAGCAGCAGCCCCGCCGCCGGCAACGCCCTCGGCGCCGTCGTCGTCGCCGACGAGCTCGCGGGCGACCTCGCCGACCAGGCCGTGTCCCAGCAGCGGGTGGCCGACCACGCCGCCGCCCAGGCGCAGGCCGAGGCCGAGGCCAAGCAGAAGGCCGCCGAGGGCAAGCGCCTCGCCGAGGCCAAGGCCAAGGCCGAGCGGGAGGCCGCCGAGCGTGCGGCCCGCGAGGAGGAGCGCAAGCGCCTCAACACCTTCGTCTCACCGCTCGACGACTCCTACGTCAGCACCCAGTACAAGGCCGGCGGCGGCATGTGGTCCTCCGGCAGCCACACGGGCATCGACTTCCACGCGGCCTCCGGCACCTCGGTCCACGCCGTGGGCGTCGGCACCGTCGTCGAGGCCGGCTGGGGCGGTGCGTACGGCAACAACGTCGTCATCAAGCACAACGACGGCACCTACACGCAGTACGGCCACATGTCCTCGCTGAGCGTCTCCGTCGGCCAGCAGGTCACCCCGGGCCAGCAGATCGGCCTGTCGGGCTCCACGGGCAACTCCAGCGGCCCGCACCTGCACTTCGAGGCCCGCTCCGGCTCGCAGTACGGCTCGGACATGGACCCGATCGCCTACCTGCGCTCGCACGGCGTCAGCCTCTGACACCCGCGCACCCTTCCGCTTCACGCCAGGACCCCGGCTCGCACCGAGCCGGGGTCCTGGCGTTTTCGCGCCTCCGCGCAATGTTACGGATTTCCGTCCGCTCTCGAAATTATGGTGTGCTGCAATAGAGTTGTGACGCGCGCCCGCGCGGGCATTGTGGCAGGCAGTCGGAAATGGGCGGAGGTCCGGTCTTGCGTATTCCCGCGCACGCGGTATGCACAGCGATCCGCGACGACATCGTCTCCGGGGTGTTCGAGCCGGGGAGCCGGCTGACCGAGGAGGTCCTGGCCCGCCGGTACGGCGTCTCGCGCGTCCCGGTCCGCGAGGCCCTGCGGACCCTGGAGTCCGAGGGCTTCGTGACCACGCGGCGGCACGCGGGGGCCTGTGTGGCCGAGCCGACCGCGCAGGAGGCCGCGGACCTCCTGGAGCTACGGGTGCTGCTGGAGCCCCTGGCCGCGGCGCGGGCGGCCCGCCGGCGCACCGACGGCCACCTCAAGGTGCTGCGCGGGCTGGTCAGACTGGGGCAGGAGCGGGCCAGGCGCGGCCAGGGGGAGGATCTGCGGTCCCTGGGCGGCTGGTTCCACGAGACCCTGGCCCAGGCTTCCGGCAGCCCCGGCCTGATCGCGCTGCTGACGCAGATGCGGCACAAGATCGCCTGGATGTACCTGGTGGAGGCGCCGGCCCGGCCCGTGGAGTGCTGGGCGGAGCACGGCGCGCTGGTGGACGCGGTGGCGCGCGGGGACGCGGAGCGGGCGCGGGCCCTGGCCGCGGCCCATGCCGAGCGGGCGGCGGGGGCGCACCGGCCGCGTCCGGCGGTGAGCAGTTCGCAACCTGCCGTCAACATGCCGAGCGGCCGGCATTAACAGGAGCCGTATACAAAGGACGGAAATCGCGGGCGGCTGCCCGGAATTCCCCGCACCCGGTGAATTCGGGCCGCCGGAATTCGCCGGGCCCGCGTGAATTCCGGCCTGCCGTAATTGCGCCGCGCGCGCATTCCCCGTACACACGAGAACGGCGGAGCCGCGGCTCCCGTCGCGCCGGGGGCCGCGGCTCCGCCGCGTACCGCTCGGGTCCTGTCCGCGGGCGGCGGACCCGAAGGATCAGACCGTCTCGGGGAGCTCTTCCAGGCCCTCGGCGACCAGCTTCGCGAGGCGGTCCAGCGCGGCCTCCGCGCCCTCGGCGTCGGAGGCGAGGACGATCTCCTCGCCGCCCTGGGCGCCCAGGCCCAGGACCGCCAGCATGGAGGCGGCGTTGACCGGGTCGCCGCCGGCCTTCGCGATGGTCACCGGGACGCCGGAAGCGGTCGTCGCACGGACGAAGATCGAGGCGGGACGAGCGTGCAGGCCCTCGGCCCACCCGACGTTGACGCGGCGCTCTGCCATGGTGATGCCCTTCAGGTTCTTACGGTTGTCTAGACCAGTCTCTCACGGCGCCCCGAATGCTCCGTCCGGCCTCCCGCCCGGATCCCGCCGTGGTGCGAGCCACCCCAGCTTGCACCTCGCGCACCGGCCCGCCGTGCGCGCCGCGCGAGGGCTGCCCGGCCCGGTCCGGCCGTAGGGTAGGCGCATGACCATCGAGTCGGACCCCTCCTACCCGGCCCACTGGGAGGCGGACGTCGTCCTCCGCGACGGCGGCACCGCCCGGATCAGGCCCATCACCACGGAGGACGCGGGCCGGCTGGTCAGCTTCTACGAGCAGGTCTCCGACGAGTCGAAGTACTACCGCTTCTTCGCCCCCTACCCCCGGCTCTCCGACCGCGACGTCCACCGCTTCACGCACCACGACTACGTGGACCGGGTCGGGCTCGCCGCGACCGTCGGCGAGGAGTTCATCGGCACCGTCCGCTACGACCGGATCGGCCCCGACGGCCGGCCCGCCTCCGCGCCCGCCGACGCCGCCGAGGTCGCCTTCCTCGTCCAGGACGCCCACCAGGGCCGCGGGGTGGCCTCCGCCCTCCTCGAACACATCGGGGCGGTGGCCCGGGAGCGCGGCATCCGGCGCTTCGCCGCCGAGGTGCTGCCCGCCAACAGCAAGATGATCAAGGTGTTCACGGACGCCGGATACCAGCAGAAGCGCAGCTTCGAGGACGGCTCCGTCCACCTCACCCTCGACCTCGAACCCACCGCCGAATCCCTCGCCGTCCAGCACGCCCGCGAGCAGCGCGCCGAGGCCCGCTCCGTCCAGCGGCTGCTGGCCCCCGGCTCGGTGGCCGTGATCGGAGTCAGCCGCTCCGGCGCCGGCGTGGGCGCCGCCGCCCTGCGCAATCTGCGCGACAGCGGCTTCCGCGGCCACCTCTACGCCGTGAACGAGGCCGCCGGTCAGGACCTGCTCGACGGGGTCCGCGCCTACCGCGCGATCGGCGCCGTCGAGGCCCCGGTGGACCTCGCCGTGATCGCCGTCCCCGCCGCGCGGGTCCCCGAGGCGGTCGCCGCCTGCGGGGAGCACGGGGTGCAGGGGCTGGTGGTGCTCTCCGCCGGATACGGGGACAGCGGCCCGGCCGGGCTCGCCCGCCAGCGCGAACTGGTGCGCCAGGTGCGCTCGTACGGGATGCGGCTCATCGGGCCCAACGCCTACGGGGTGATCAACACCGCGCCCGAGGTCGGGCTCAACGCCTCGCTGACGCCCGCACCCCTGCCGTCGCGGGGCCGGATCGGCCTGTTCACCCAGTCCGGCGCGATCGGGATCGCCCTGCTCTCGGCGCTGATCCGGCGCGGCGAGGGGCTGTCCTCCTTCGTCTCGGCGGGCAACCGGGCCGACGTCTCGGGCAACGACATCCTCCAGTACTGGGACGAGGACGAGGCCACCGATGTCGCCCTGATGTACCTCGAAACCCTCGGCAACCCGCGGAAGTTCACCCGGCTCGCCCGCCGCACCGCCGCCGCCAAGCCCGTCGTCGTCGCCAAAGGCGGCCGCCACACCCCCGCCGGGCTCGTGGTGCCCGGCACCCGGCTGCCGGAGGCCACCGTCTCCGCGCTGCTGCGGCAGGCCGGTGTGATCCGCGTCGACACCGTGACCGAGCTGGTGGACGTCGGCCTGCTGCTGGCCTCGCAGCCGCTGCCGGCCGGGCCGCGCATCGCGATCCTCGGCAACTCCGAGTCCCTGGGGGTGCTCACCTACGACGCCTGCCTCGCCCAGGGGCTGCGGCCGCTGCCGCCGCTGGACCTGACCACCGCCGCCGCGCCGGAGGACTTCCGTACCGCCCTGGCCGCCGCGCTCGCCTCCGACGACTGCGACGCCGTGGTGGTCACCGCCATCCCGTGGGTGGGCGAGCACGCGCTCGCCGACGAGCTGGCCGGTGCCCTGCGGCGGGCCGTCGCCGAGGCCCCCGGCAAGCCGGTGGCCGTCGTGCACGTGGAACTGGCCGAGCTGGTGGAGGCCCTGTCCGCGACGCGCGGACCCGAGGCCGCGGCGCCGGCCGCGCCCGATGCCGGGTCCGAGCCCGTCGGCTCCCTCGCCTCTCCGGTACCTCCGGCACCCCTGGCCCCGGCCGGTCCCGTGCCCCGGATCCCCAGCTATCCCGCCGCCGAGCGGGCCGTCAAGGCCGTCGCCGAGGCCGTCCGGTACGGGCAGTGGCGGCGGGCCGCCGCCACCGCCGGGCAGGTCCCCGCCTACGAGGACATCGACGAGGCCGGGGCCGCGCTCCAGCTGGCCGGGCTGCTGGCCGGGACCGACGCCGCCACCGTGCTCACCCTGGCCGACGCGGACGCCCGCGAACTGCTCGCGCGCTACGGCATCCGCGTCCTGCCCACCCTGCCCGCCCCCGACGCCGACGCGGCCGTCCGCGCCGCCCGGATCCTGGGCTACCCGGTGGCCCTCAAGACCACCGCCCCGCACCTGCGGCACCGCGCGGACCTGGGCGGCGTACGCCTGGACCTGACGAACGAGGCCGAGCTGCGGCGCTCGTACGAGGAGCTGACCGAGACGCTGGGCAAGGCCGCCGAGCTCCAGCCCGTGATCCAGCCGATGGCACCCCGGGGCGTCGACACCGTGGTCCGCTCCGTCATCGACCCCGCCGCGGGCGCCGTGCTCTCCTTCGGGCTGGCCGGGGTGCCCTCCGAACTGCTCGGGGACACCGCCCACCGGCTGGTCCCCGCCACCGACCGGGACGCGGCCGGGCTGATCCGCTCCATCCGCGCCGCCCCCCTCCTCTTCGGCTGGCGCGGCAGCGACCCCGTGGACACCCCGGCCCTGGAGGAGCTGCTGCTGCGGCTGTCCCGGCTGGTCGACGACCACCCCGAGGTGACCGGCGTCACCCTGGAACCGGTGGTCGTCGCCACCGAGGGCGTGTCCGCCCTCGGCGCCACCGTCCGCGTCGCCCGGCCGCCCGCCCGCGGCGACCTCGGCCCCCGGACGCTCCCCAGTTACTGAGCGGGCACGGGGCGGTATGAGGGCACCCGGGGGGCCTTACCATGGACCCCATGGCGAAATCCGGTACGACGACCCAGGGGCTGCGCACGGCGATCGAGCGCAGCGGCTACTACCCGGCCCTCGTGGCCGAGGCGGTGGAGGCCGCGGTGGGCGGCGAGCCCATTTCGTCGTACCTGGTCCACCAGGAGACGACCTTCGACTCCAACGAGGTGCGCCGCCACGTCACCGTGCTCGTCCTCACCGGCAACCGCTTCATCGTCAGCCACACCGACGAGCAGGCCGCCGACGCCGGGTCCCCGTCCCCGTACGCGACCACCTCCACCGAGTCGGTCAAGCTCTCCAGCATCTCCTCGGTGGTGCTGAGCCGGGTCGTCGCCAACCCGGAGTCCTACACCCCCGGCACCCTGCCCCGCGAGGTCGTCCTGACCATCGGCTGGGGCGCGGTCTCCCGGATCGACCTGGAGCCGGCCGCCTGCGGCGACCCCAACTGCGACTCCGACCACGGCTACACCGGCAACTCCACCGCCGACGACCTCAGCCTGCGCGTGAGCGAGGCCGGCGACGGCCCCGAGGCGGTCCGCCAGACCCTGGTCTTCGCGCAGGCGCTCAGCGAGGCCACCGCGGCGACCTCCACCCCGGCCCGCTGATGACGTACTCCGCGGCGCAGGACTGGACCGAGCCGGACCTGCTGGACCCGGCCGCCGCCCCCGTCCCGGAGTACGGCTCCGGATCCCTCGCCGACCTGCTGCCGACGCTCGCGGCGGGGCAGGGCGTGCCCGGATTCACCGCCGCGATCACCGAGCTCACCCCGGCCGACCGGAACTGCGTCTTCCTGGTCGACGGCATGGGCTGGGAGCAGATCAAGGCCCACCCGGCCGAGGCCCCCTACCTCGCCTCCCTCCTCGGCAGCTCGCGCGGCGGCACCGGCCGCCCGATCACCGCGGGCTTCCCGGCGACCACCGCCACCTCGCTCGCCTCCGTCGGCACCGGGTTGCCGCCGGCCCGCCACGGCCTGCCGGGTTACGCCGTGCGCAATCCGGCCACCGGCGAGCTGATGAACCAGCTGCGCTGGCACCCCTGGACCCCGCCCAAGCCCTGGCAGCCCTACCCGACCGTCTTCCAGCAGGCCGACTCGGCCGGGGTGGCCACCGCGCAGGTGTCCGCGCCCGCCTTCCAGTCCACCCCGCTGACCAAGGTCGCGCTGAGCGGCGGCACCTTCCTCGGCCGGACGACCGGCGAGGAGCGCATGGACCTCGCCGCCGAACGCCTCGCGGCGGGGGACCGCTCGCTCGTCTACACCTACTACAGCGAGCTGGACGGGGCCGGGCACCGGCACGGCGTGGACTCCGACGCCTGGCGCGGCCAGCTGATGTACGTGGACCGGCTCGTGCAGCGGCTCGCGGAGCAGCTGCCGCCGCGCACCGCCCTGTATGTGACCGCGGACCACGGCATGGTCGACGTCCCCTTCGACGAGGACTCCCGGATCGACTTCGACGAGGACTGGGAGCTGGGTGCGGGGGTCGCCCTGCTGGGCGGCGAGGGGCGGGCCCGGCATGTGTACGCGGTGCCGGGCGCGGAGGCCGACGTACTGACCGTGTGGCGTGAGGTGCTGGGCGACCGCTTCTGGGTCGCGAGCCGCGAGGAGGCCCTGGAGCTGGGCTGGTTCGGTGCGCCGGGCGAGGTCGACGAGCGGGTGCTCGGGCGGATCGGCGACGTGGTCGCGGCCGCGCAGACCGATGCGGCGATCGTCGCCTCGCGCAACGAGCCGAACGAGTCGGCGCTCGCCGGAATGCACGGCTCCATGACGCCGGCGGAGCAGTACGTGCCGCTGCTCGAAATCCGCACCTGACACGCCCTCCGCCTCCTGTCCGTCCCGTCCCACGCCCTGACCTGAAAGGTCCCGTACTCCCCATGCCCGAGCTGGTGTTCTTCTCCGGAACGATGGACTGCGGAAAGAGCACGCTCGCTCTTCAGATCACCCACAACCGCTCGGCCCGCGGCCTGCAGGGCGTCATCTTCACCCGCCAGGACCGGGCGGGCGAGGGCAAGCTGTCCTCGCGCCTCGGGCTGGTCACGGAGGCGGTGGAGGTGACGGACGCGATGGACGTGTACGCCCACCTCGTCGCGGAGCTGTCGAAGGGCGGCAAGGCGGACTACGTGATCGTGGACGAGGCGCAGTTCCTCGCCCCGGAGCAGATCGACCAGCTGGCGCGTGTGGTGGACGACCTCGGCCTGGACGTCTTCGCCTTCGGCATCACCACGGACTTCCGGACGAAGCTCTTCCCGGGCTCGCAGCGGCTGATCGAACTGGCGGACCGCATCGAACAGCTCCAGGTGGAGGCCCTGTGCTGGTGCGGGGCCCGCGCCACGCACAACGCCCGTACGGTGGGCGGGGAGATGGTGGTGGAAGGCGCCCAGGTGGTCGTGGGCGACGTGAACCGCCCGGAGGGCGAGGTCGGCTACGAGGTCCTGTGCCGCCGCCACCACCGCCGCCGCATGACCTCCGCCGCTTCCCACGCGGGCGCCCTGTCCCCGGACGTACTGCCGGTCAACCACGGCTGAAATCCGCCCTCACCCGGGCAGGGCGGGCATAGCCTCCTGGCATGACCACGATCCATGACACCGCGTACGAGTTCCGCGTCGCCCTGCCCGAGGACAGTGGGGCCATCAAGGGGCTTGACGGGTCCTTCACCACCAGCACCGTTTTCGAAGTGGCCGTGAGTGAGGACGGGTTCGCTCTGCGGGAGGTGCCGGTGGATCCGCCGCTGGTCAAGGTGTTTCCCGAGGACGAGGGCGATGCGGACGGGGATGACGATGAGGGCGAGGAGGGGGACAGCGTCACCTTTGTCGCCGTCGCCGGTGACGGGGGGATCGCCGGGTTCGCCGCCGTTTCCTATGCGGTCTGGAACCAGCGGCTGACGATCGAGGACATCGAGGTCGCGCCCGAGCACCGGGGGCGGGGGATCGGGCGGGCGCTGATGGGGCAGGCCGTGGAGTTCGCGCGGGAGCGTGGCGCCGGGCACCTCTGGCTGGAGGTGACCAACGTCAACGCCCCGGCCATCCACGCCTACCGGCGGATGGGCTTCACCCTCTGCGGGCTGGACACCGCGCTGTATCTGGGCACCGAGTCCGAGGGGGAGCACGCGCTCTACATGAGCATGCCCTGCCCCTGAGCCGCGAGGAGGCGGGCGACGGCCGGCCCCGAGCCGTCGCCCGGCGCCACGGTGACGGTCAGGAGCCAGCCGTCCGCCCCCTCGGGGCCCGCGCCCGGCGCGTACCAGTCGACGCGGGCGTCCAGGAGCTGGTCTCCCGCCTGACGGCAGGCGGCGTACCAGGTGCGGAACGGCTCGGTCCGCCACACCGTCAGCGGTACCGCCCGCTCGCCACCGCTGCGGGCGGCGCCCGGGCCGACCGTGCGGAGGGCCGCCGCGGCCGCCCCCTCCAGGGTCCGCTCCACCGGGACGCCCAGGGTTCCGGCGAAGTGCAGCAGGTACGCCATGCGTTCGGCCTCCGGGGGAGTGCCGAGCACGGCGCGGCCCGAGTCGCACCACGAGCCCCACTTGATGTTCGAGACCAGACCCGGGAGCCGGGCCATGTCGCGGGGGATCCAGAAGAGGATCACGTCGGAGCGGCGCATGGCCTCCTCCTCCCACACGATCTGGTCCCCGTACGCCGGGTAGGCGCCGCCGGGCACCGGCTCGGGCAGGAACACCACCAGCCGCCCCGCCCCGGACCACGCGGACCGCAGCGCGGCGACGGCGTCCGGCCGCCAGGAGGGCTCGGCCGGGTCGGCGGGGGTCGGGCCGCAGAGGTACACGGCCGCGGCCCAGGATTCCGGCGCCTCCTGGCCGACGTGGACGACCTCGACCCGGTCCGCCGGGGACGCGGGGGCGGACGCGGAAGCGGAGCCGGAGGCGGACACGGGGGTGTGGGGCTCAGGGGACACGGGAGACTCCGGGGTCGGTCGGGGCCAGGGTGGCCAGGAAGTCCAGCAGGACGGTGTTGAAGGCGTCGGGCCGTTCCAGGAAGCCGAGATGGCCGGCGTCGGCCAGTTCCGCGTAGCGGGCGCCGGGGATCGCGGCGGCGACCTCGCGGCCCAGCGGGGCGGGCGCCAGGACGTCGTCGGCGAAGCCGGCCACCAGTACCGGGACGGGGATCCGGCCGAGGTCGGCCAGCCGGTTGCCGAGCGGGGGGAGCGGGCGGTCCGCAGCCGCCGACGCGCCGGTCAGCGCGGCGAGTTCGAACAAGTCGAGCCATTCTGCGGCCGCGCGCTCGTCGGCGAGGGTGCGGGGGGAGAGGTTCATGACGAGGCGGGCGTACGCCTCGTACGCGGGGGGCGGCCGGGTGCCCGTGTCCGCCGTCGCGGTCTCGGCGCGGGCCAGGGCCTCGGCCAGTACGTCGGACCGGCCGCGGGTCGCCGCCAGCAGCGCCCCGCTCACCCGGTGGGCGTCGGTCAGCAGCAGCTCCTGCACGGCGAGCGCGCCGAGCGAGTGCCCGACGAGCGGGCAGCGCGGCAGACCGAGGGCGTCCAGCAACGCGACGGTCCGGGCGGCCAGTGCCTGCGGATCCGTCGGCTCCTCCCCGTGGTCGAAGGTGATCGCCCGGTAGCCCGCCGCCGTCAGGGCCGGGACCTGGTGGTGTTCCCAGATGCGGCCCGTACCGCCCGCGCCCGCCACCAGGACCACCGGGCGGGGGCCCGTGCCGTGGACGGTGTACGGGATGCCGGAGGGGGTCCGCCCCGGGGTGGCGGACGGGGTGCCCCCCGGGGTGCCCGGGGCGCTCACGGGGCCATCCTGCGCAGTGCCGTTTCCACCCAGGCCGGGCGGCCCGTGTCCAGGCCGCGGAGGGCCACGTGGACCCAGAGGAAGGAGGCGCGGGCCAGGACATGGGCGCGCAGGTCCGGGCGGACCTCGCCGCCCGCCGCCCGGTAGGCGTCCAGGAGGCGGTCCAGGACCGGGGTGCCGCCCGCGTACAGCATGTCGACGAAGTCGGCCGCGGGGTCGCCCACATCGGCGTTGGCCCAGTCCAGCAGCCCCGACAGCACCGGCGGCCCGGAGCGCGGGCGCTCCACCAGGGTGTGCCCGGGGTGGACGTCGCCGTGGACGAGGGTCAGCCGGGCCGGCCACAGCCGGTCCTCCTCCAGCCAGGCCCGCCAGCGCCGCACCCCGGCCTCCGGCAGCGGGAGTTCGGCCCGCGCCCGGTCGAGCCGGTCCGCGATCCGCGCGCGTACGGCCCCGGCGTCCGCCCGCCCCCGGGCCGCCAGGGCGGGGGAGCCGTCCAGCGGGGTGGTGTGCACCGCGACCAGGGCCCGGGCCAGCGGCTCCAGGTACTGGCCGGGGTGGGCCAGCGGGTCGATGGACCAGCCGTACACCAGCGTGCCGGGATCCTCCGTGCCCGCCGCCTCCCCGGGCAGCCGGGGGTAGGCGACCAGGTCCGGGTCGTGCAGCCGCCAGTCGGGCACCGGTACGGGGGTCCGGTCCCGTACGGCGGCCAGTACGGCCCCCTCGAAGGCCAGTTGCTCCGCGGCTTCGGGCCGCCGGGGGCGGCGCAGGATCCACCAGACGCCGTCGGCGGCGCGGACGTGGACCACCCGGAAGTCCCAGCCGGTGTCGTCGGCGCGGGCCGTGCCCGGGTCGAGGGCGAGGCCCAGCCGGCGGGAGGCGTGCGCCACGAGGGCGGCGAGGGAGTCCGGCCCGGCCCCGGAGGGCGCTCCGGCGCGGGTCGCGGCGGTCATCGGGCCGCCTCCGCCGTGGCCAGGTAGCGGTCCCGGGTGGCCTCGCGGTCCACCTTGCCGGTGTGGGTGCGGGCCAGCTCCGTGAGCGGCACCAGCAGGCTCGGCACCAGGTGCGGGGCGGCCGTACCGGCCAGCCGGGTGCGCACCCCCGCCGCGACCTCGCGCGGGTCATGGCCCGGCAGCGGCACGAAGAAGGCGGCCAGCGTGCTGTGTTCGGCCCCCTCCACTCGGGCGGCGGCCACCTCGCGCACCCCCTCGCAGCCGCCGACCAGGGCCTCCACATGGACCAGGTCCACCCGGTGCCCGCGGATCTTCACCTGGTGGTCGGAGCGGCCGCGGAACACCAGGGCTCCGCCGGGTTCCTCGGAGACCAGGTCCCCGGTGCGGTACCAGCGGGTCCCGCCCTCCTCGGCGAACCGGGCGGCCGTGGCCTCCGGGGCGGCGTGGTAGCCGAGGGCCAGTCCGGGCCCGGACACGTACAGTTCGCCCGTGTCGTCGATGCGCTGGCCGACATGCGGCAGGGGCAGCCCGATGGGCAGATCGCCTCCGGTGTCCGGCAGTCCGGGGGCGTCCGGTCCGGCCAGCCCCACCGCGTGGGTGACCAGGGCCGTCTCGGTGGAGCCGTAGGTGTTGAGCAGCCGTACCCCCTCGGCGCCCAGCTTCCGCCAGCGGTCCAGCATGTCGGCGCGGACCGCCTCCCCGCCGATGACGATGGTCCGCAGGGAGGACGGCAGGCCCGCGCCCTGGTGCAGCAGATCGCCCGTCAGGCTGTGCCAGAAGCCGGTCGGCAGTACCGCGACGGTGACCTCCTGGTCCTCCGCCACCTGTGGGAACGCCTCGCGCGCCGCGTCGTCGACGACGAGCGTGGCGCCGCCGGTCAGGGTGGGCAGGATCTCCTCCAGGCTGGTGTCCCCGCCCGCGCCGTGGAAGTGCAGCACGGTGGAGTGCGGGCCGATCCCGTACAGCTCGCGCAGCGGCGGCACCACGGCGGCCAGGGCCCGGTGCGGCACCACGACCCCCTTGGGCCGGCCGGTGGAGCCGGAGGTGAACAGCACGTACGCCGGATCCCCGGGCCGTACCCCGCTGCCGGGGTGCTCCGGGGGCACCGGCACCGGCGGGGAGGCCGCCCAGCGGGGGCGGAGCACCCGCTCCACGGCCGGCTGCCAGCCGGAGTCGGCGGTGGCCACGGCCTCCCGGACCTCCAGCCGCTCCAGTACGGACTCCAGCACGGCCGCGGGATGGCCCGCCTCCAGCGGGACATAGGCCCGCCCCGCCGCGAGCACGCCCAGCAGGGCGGCGACATCGCGGGCCGAGTGGTGCACGACCACCCCGACCGGCGGCTGGGGGGTGTCCGTGCGCGGGGCGACCGCGCCCGCCACCTCCAGCACCCAGGCGGCGAGGGTGCCGTAGCCGATGACGAGCCCGTTGTCGACGATCGCCGGGCGCGCCGGATCCGTGCGCGCGGTGGCGAAGAACGGTTCCAGGAAATAGATTCCCGTGGCCTGCATTGTCATTTCCCTCGTCCTGATGGAATATGGGCGGGTGCGAATTGTGGTGGAACACGATCTGAAAATACCCATGCGCGACGGCGCCTTATTGAATGCCGATCTCTACCGCCCGGATACCGGCGGCCCCGTTCCCGTCCTCGTACGCCGCACCCCTTACGGGAAATCCGGCAGTCCGGGCGGGGCCTCCGTCGACGGGCTGCGCCTGGTCCGCGCCGGGTACGCGCTGCTGGTGCAGGACGTGCGCGGACGCTTCGGCTCCGGCGGCACCTTCGAGCCGTACTGGCACGAGGCGGCGGACGGCGCGGACACCGTCGCCTGGGCGGTGGAGCAGCCCTGGTGCGACGGCACGGCCGGGCTGTTCGGCCGCTCGTACGAGGCGATGGCGGCCCTGCTCGCGGCGGCCGAACAGCCGCCCGGCCTGCGGGCGATCGCCCCGCATGTGGCCGGATCGGGCTTCGGCGAGGGCTGGACCCACCGGGGCGGCGCCTTCGAGCTGGGCTTCGTCCTGTACTGGGTGCTGTACGACCTGCTGCTGGAGGGCGCGGGGCTGACCGGGGACGAGGTGGCCGAGGTGGCCCGCGCCGTCGACGGGATCGACGCCCTCTACCGCGATCCGGAGGCGGCCGCGGAGCTGCTGGACCGGCTGGCCCCGTACTACCGGCGGTGGCGCGAGCACCCGGCCGGGGACCCGTACTGGCGGCGGGCCGCCCCCCGTGCGTCGTATCCGGCGATCACGGCGCCGACGCTCCACCTCACCGGCTGGTACGACATTTTCCTCGGCGGCGCCCTGGAGAATTACCAGGGAATGCGGAAATGCGGGAACCGGCCGCTTCTGGTGGTCGGCCCGTGGTCCCATTGCGTCACCGGCGGGATATTTCCGCAGCGGCGTTACGGGCTGGCCGCCGATGAACGCGAAATCGATGTCACGGGCCTTCATCTGGACCATTTCGACCGCCATCTGCGGCAGCGCGCGCAGGACCCGGAGCCCGATCCGGTACGGCTGTTCCTCACCGGCGCCGACACCTGGCGGGCCTTCCCCGACTGGCCCGTCCCCGGCACCCGGGACCTCGTCCTGCACCTCGACGGCCGCGCCCTGACCCCCGGCCCCGCCCCGGCGGCGCCCGGCGCCGACCTGCTCCGCCACGATCCGGCCGATCCGGTGCCCACCACGGGCGGTGCCACCGCCCTGCCCGGCCAGTTCACCGGGGGCGACTGCGGTCCGCTGGACCAGCGCGGGGTGGAGGAGCGCCCGGACGTGCTGTGCTTCACGGGAGAGCCGCTGAGCACCCCGCTGACCGTCGTCGGCGACACCGTCCTGACCGTGTACGTGACCCCGGACGCGGCGGGCGCCGATGTGACCGGCAAGCTCGTCGACGTCTACCCCGACGGCCGGGCCGAACTGCTCTGCGACGGGGTGCGCCGGATCCCGCCGTCGGAGGCGCGGGACGCCTCCGACGGCGGGCCGGTCGCGGTCACCGTCGGGCTGGGGGCGGTCGGCCATGTGTTCCGCGCGGGCCACCGGATCCGTCTGGAGATCGCGGCCAGCAACGCGCCGCGCTTCGACGTGCATCCGGCCGTCCCCGCCCGTCACACCGTCCACCACGGCGGTGACCACCCGTCACACCTGCTGCTGGCGTGCCTGCCCGGCGGTTGAGGACCCGCCCGGGCCGGCGGCGTCCGGGTGGAAGACCGACAGGTCGGCCACCTTCTCGATCCGCCGGCCCGCCTCCCAGTGCGAGCGCCGCAGCCGCCGCAGCTGGGCGCCGCTCAGCTTGGTGCTGTGCTGCGGGATCGACCACACCATGCGGGCACGCTTCGCCGAGGCGGGATAGCGCTCGCGCACCTGGTAGGGGTCGTTGAGCAGGTGGTGCGCGGTGCCGGTGTGGAAGGCGGCCTTCAGCAGGGCGTAGTAGGCCGCCGCGCCCACCCCCTTGTCCCGGGCGCAGTGCACCAGCGTGCGCGACGCCTCGAACAGCCGCCACACCACCGGTAGCGCCGGGGTGGTGAACACGCCGGTCTCCTGGGCGATGCCCTCACCGACGCCGTAGCGGAAGTAGCTGCGCATGTTGCCGAAGCCGTGCTGGGCGTCGTGGAAGATCCGGGCCTCCGGCAGGTACACCACGGGGATGCCCGCCAGCTGGAGCCGGAAGTCGAACTCCCGGTCCTCGCACCAGTGGATCAGCTCGTCGAAGTGGTAGCCGCCGATGTGGTCGACGATGTCCCGGTTGTAGATCAGCGGCGGGGACAGCGCGCTGACGTAGTCGCCCTCGTCGAACTCCCGGACGCGGGCGGTGAGCCTGCTCAGCACCCCGTCCGACTCCCCGTACACCACCTGCCCCTTGACCACCGGGTCGGTGAGCACCGCGCGGACCATCGCGCGGACCACGCCCGGGGCGAAGGTGCAGTCGGAGTCCATCAGCAGCAGGTACTGCCGGTCGGTGACGGCGGCGCCCGCGTTGTAGGCGGCGCCCAGGTTGCCGACGTCCTCGATCTCGGTGACGGTCAGCGGGCGGGGGTGCTCCGCGATCAGTTTCAGGACGGCGTCGCTCGGCCCGTTGAGCGCGAGGACGATCTCGACGTCCTCGTCGATCGACGCGATGCAGTCCGCGATCCGCAGATCGTCGCGCAGGGCGATGATCACACCGGTCCGGGCGATGCCCTTGTCGACCGACGCCTCGTCCACCAGGTCGGTGGCCATCTCAGTTCTCCCTCATCGAACTCGTGTGCCTACGGTGAGCCCGTCGTACGGGCGCGGTCACGGGGATCCGGCCTTGAACCGCAGGGGCAGGGCGTTCAGGACGCGTTCCGCGATGGCCTCGGCCTCCCCGGTGTCCGGGGCATGGGCGATCACCCCGGCCAGGACGTCCGAGCCGCCGCGGTACGACGGCACCACCGCGCCCGGCCGCAGGTCCAGGCCCCAGAACACGTCGTGCACCCCGGCCCGGCGGGCGACGTCCCGCGGGTCGCCGACCCACTCCACGACACCGCCGTCCGCCGGCAGGAACCGCTGGACCGCCGCCCGGCTGTGCCGCGGGACCAGCTCCGCCGGCTCCAGGGGCCGGCCCAGCGCCAGCCGCACCACATTGGGCAGCGGGTCCACGCCCGTCGCCAGCCGCATCACCTCGGTGGCGATGCGGGCGCCGGTCAGCCGGCAGGTGATCTCCAGCAGGATCACCCGGCCGTCGTGCGTGCGCAGGATGTCGGTGTTGATCACCGCCGGGTCCAGGCGCAGCGCCCGCGCGCCCCGCCGTACCGTCTCGGTGACCTCCTCGATCTGCTCGGCGGTCAGCCGGCTGGGCAGGGTGTCGCCGCCCTCGAAGAAGTGCGGGGCGAACTCCTCCTTGCGCCCGTACTCCCGGTCCGCGAAGCCGAAGCGGTGCAGTTCGCCGTCGACCATGAAGGCCGCGAGGGTGTGCTCGGTCCCCTCCAGGAACTCCTCCACCACGATCCGCCCGCCGGGGCTGAGCCGCAGCGCCTCCTCCGCCAGCCCGCGCACCTGCCCGGCGGTCTCCACCTTCAGCACGCCCAGGGACCCGGTCTGGTCGCTGGGCTTGAGCACCACCGGCAGGCCGATGTCCGCGACCACCCGCACCGCCTCGCCGACGCTCTCGGCGGTGGCGAACCGGGGCAGGTCCAGCCCGGCGGCGCGCAGGATGCGCAGCCGCCGGTCCTTGAGCGTGCAGTCCAGGGCCGCCTCCAGCGGCAGCCCCGGGCAGCCGAAGCGCCGCGCGAGGGTGCTGATCACCGGCGGGTTGTCCGCGCCCAGCGAGAACACCCCGTCGATCCGGTCGATCCCGGCCGCCGAGAGCTCCGTCAGGACCGCCACGGCGTCGTTCGGATCGCACACGATGAGCACATCGGCGGCGGCCCGCGCCCGCTCGGTCGGGTGGTCGGTGACCACCACGAGCTCCCGCCGGGGCGAGCGCAGCTCGGTCAGGGAGCGGTCCATGCCCGAGCCGAGCCCGCAGACCAGCAGCCGGTCAGTCATGGCCGCCACCGGCACGGAGCCCGGCGGGCGGGGCGCCCAGGCTCAGCACCTGGAACACCTCCGCGTGCCCCGAACCGGCCGAGACCGCGCCCCGGTAGCGGGCCAGCCCGCGGATGCCCTCGTCCCACGCGGCGTGCCGCAGCTGGGAGACGTACGCCCGCATCGCCTCCACCTTGGTCTCGATCTGCTCCTCGATGTCCTCGGCGTACTGGAAGCGCGCCATCGGCGCCCACACCTCGTAGCCGAGCACCAGCCGGGGAGCGGGCATCGCCTGTCCGCCCGTCTCCTGGAAGAACTCCGACTGCGCCATCCACAGCGCCTCGGTGGTCAGCTGGTGCACCATGCGGTGCTCGACGTCGTCGTCGTTGTCGTGCGGCAGGTACACCACCTGCGGGCGCACCTCGCGCATGACCCGGACCAGGTCCAGGTGCACCCGCCGGGAGAGGGCGAAGTCCCGCGAGGGCTCGTCGAAGCGCACGCAGCGGTGCACGCCCAGCGCCTTCGCGGCGTTCTCCGTCTCCGCGGCGAACTCGGCGTCGCTGACCGCGTCGTCGAGGGCGCTGCGCTCGCGGCCGATGACGATGACCACCGTCACCCGGGCCCCGTCGCGCACGTGCTTGGCGATGGAGCCGCCGCAGCCGATGACGTCGTCGTCGGGGTGCGGTGCCACCACCAGGACGTCGGTGATGCCCGTCATGCGCCCGCCTCCGGCGCTTCCCCGGCCCAGCGGGCCCACTGCCCGGTCAGCGCCGCGCCCTCGGCGAACGGCACGCGCGCCGTGTGGCCCAGGATCCGGCGGGCCTTGTCGTAGCCGGCGCGGGCGGTCGCCCGGTACAGCTCCAGCTCCCAGTCGGCGACCGGCTCCCCGGCGGGCTCGCCCGCGGTGTCCAGCGGGCCGCGCAGCGCGCGGATCCCGTCGAAGAAGGCGCCCCAGCCCAGCTCCTCGGGGTGGCCCACGAGGAAGCGCTCGCCCGCGGCGGCCCCGGTCTCCGCGGCCAGGAGCACCGCGTCGGCCAGGTCGTCCACGTACACGGCGTTGCACACGCCGCCCTCGCCGCCCGCCGGGAGCTGCGCGAAGTCGCCCGCCGGACGGCGGAGCTGGGCGGTGGTCCACTGGCCGCCCCACGGGCCGTACACCACGCCGGGCTGGAGCACGACCGTCTCCAGGCCCTCGCCGTGCGCCTCCAGGACCAGCCGCTCGGCGGCCAGCTTCTGCTGCTCGTACTCGCGGTCGGCGGGATCGGCCGGCCGCGCCGGGGAGTCCTCGGTGAGGGCTCCGGTGACGGCCGGGTCGTAGACGTCGACGGTGCTCAGGTGCACCACACGGCGTACGCCCGCGGCGCGCGCCGCGGCCAGGACGTGCGCGGTGCCGTCGACGGAGGCGGCCCAGCGGCCGTCCTCGTCACCGGCGCTGCCGAAGGCGCAGTGCACCACGGTGTCGCAGCCCTCGAAGGCCGCGCGCAGGGTGTCGGGGTCCAGCAGATGGCCCTGGCGGAACTCCAGCCGGTCCTGCGGCAGGACAGACAGCCGCGCGGCCCGGCCGAAGCCGCGCACCACCGGGCGGACCCGGGCCTCGGTGCCGAGGACCAGCCGCTCGACGATCCGGCCGCCGATGAACCCGCTCGCGCCGGTCACCGCCACGGTGCGGCCGGCCAGTGCCGGGCCCGCCGGGGCCCCGCCCTCCCGTACGGTCCACGGCTGCGCGGCCCCCCGGTGGCCGGGGCCGCCGTAGCACTCCTGGATCAGCTCGACGACGCGTACGCCGTCCTCCGGGGTGGAGTGGACGGCCGCGGAACCGCGCACGGCGGCCGCGAAGTTGCCCAGCTGCTCGGTGAAGAGCAGTTCCCACTCGCCCTGCGCGGGGGCGACCGCGTCCACGTCGCCGCGGTGCAGCTCCGCCCCGTCGGCGGTGATCAGGGTGCACTCGCCGGCCGGGAAGTCGGTGCCGATGGTCACGGTCGCCCGGGTGCCGGTGATCTTGCAGCTGATGCCGAGGTCGCGCAGGCGGCTGAACTCGCAGTGCGCGTCCGTACCGCCGAAGCGCAGGTGGACGGAGGAGTCGGTCTCCACGCCGCCGAGGGAGTTGTCCTCGTAGCGGACCACCTCCACCTCGGGGCCGAGCCACCACAGCAGGGTGTCGAAGACGTGCGAGGCGGTGTCGGTGAGCACGCCGCCGCCCGCGAGGCGCCGGTCGAACATGGACCAGGAGACCGGCTCGTGGGCGTAGGGGTGGCCCTCCGACCAGTCCACCCGGACCACGTCGCCGAGCTCGCCGCCGTCGATGAGCCGCTTGACCCAGGCGTAGGCCGGGAAGAGCCGGCGCGGGTGGGCCATCGCGAGCACCGGGGCGCCCTCGGCGGCGGCGGTGGCGGCCAGCGCCTTCGCGTCCTCCACCGAGGTGGTCATCGGCTTCTCCAGCAGGACGTGCTTGCCGGCCGCCAGCAGCGCCTGGACGATCGGCGCGTGCAGGGTGTGCGGCGCCACGACCACGGCCGCGTCGAAGGCGTCGGCGGCCTCGGCCGGGTCGGTGGCGAGCACCACCCGGTCGGCGTCGGTGCCGCCGAGCTCCCGGTAGAGCGCGAGGGCGTCCTCGGCCTGGCGTCGGTCGCGGTCGATGAGCGCGGTCAGCTGTACGTCGCCCTTGAGCGCGGGCAGGGCGGGCAGGTGGCAGCCGCGGGCGGCGGCGCCGCACCCGACGATGGCGAGGCGTACGGGAGGCATGGTTCTCTCCAGGGTTCGTCGAGGATCGGGGGTGGGGTGGGGCGGCCGGGCGCGCGGCCCGGAGCCGGTCACGGCGCGCCGGGACCCGCGGGGTGGTGCACCCACACGTTCGGCTCGGTGTAGGTGCCGTGGCCGTCCGTGGCGACCCGCAGCGGTACGAGGGCCCCGGGCAGCGGGTGCTCGCCCGGTCCGGGCAGCGGATGCCCCAGGAACTCCGCCCAGCGGGCGACCGGCTGGCGGATCACGAGGGAGGCGCGGGCGATGCCGAGCCGGCGGGCCCCCAGCTCCAGGTGGGTGCGCAGCCAGGGGTCGAAGCAGCGCCCGTCGGGCCGCCGCCAGGCCGCGTACTCGTCGATCGGGATCAGCGGGTAGAGCGGCTTGCGGGTGGGCCGGACCGGGATGATCACCCCGCGCGGGGCGTGCCGGGCGGCCCGCCGCCGGACCTCGGTGAGCAGCCGTTCGGCGTGTCCGGCCGCCCGGTGCGCGGGGTCCACGGACACCGACAGCATGCACACGGCGTCGGGGCGGTCCGGCGGGGCCTGGTCGACGCCCCGGACCAGGACCTCGTCGCTGCCGGAGGGCAGCGCCGCGGGGGGGGCGGCCCACCCCCCCCGCCGGCCGGTGGGGGCCGCCC
>NZ_JBEYVX010000068.1:0-31533 GCF_040644195.1 Streptomyces sp. NPDC047014
GGCGACCGCATCACCCTGCGCCAGCTCGCCGGCATGCGCAGCGGGCTCTACAACTACAGCGAGGACCCGGACTTCGACAAGGACTTCGAGGCCGCGCCCCGACGCCCGTTCACGCCGCGGCAGTTGCTCGACTACTCCTTCAAGCACCCGGTGAACTTCGCCCCGGGCGCGCAGTTCGAGTACTCCAACACCAATCTGATCCTCCTCGGCCTGGTCATCGAGAAGGTCACCGGCCGGCCGCTGCACGAGGTGGTGCGGCGGGAGGTCCTGGAGCCCGCCGGGCTGCGCCGTACGGCCTTCCCGACCGGCGCGGAGATGCCCGACCCGCACGCGCAGGGCTATACGAACCAGACGCCCTCGGGCAAGATCGTGGACTCGACCGACTGGAACCCCTCCTGGGCCTGGGCTGCCGGAGCCATGACCTCCGACGTGCAGGACCTGCGCCGCTGGGCGCCGATCCTGGCGCAGGGCACGCTGCTGACGCCCGCCACGCAGGCCGAGCGGCTGAAGACCACGCCGATGAGCATCCCCGGTGACGGCTACGGGCTGGGCATCTTCGATGTGCAGGGGTGGATCGGCCACAACGGCTCCATCCCCGGCTACGAGTCCCTGACCGTGTACCTGCCCGAGACCCGGACCACGATGGTCATCCTCCTCAACACCGACGTCGACACCGGCGGCCAGGAGCCGAGCACCCTCTTCGGCGAGGCGGTCACGGGCATCGTCACCCCGGACCACGTGTACCCGGGGCACAAGCCGCAGAGCGGCTGACGGAGGCGGCCGGCAGGGGCGGCGGGGGGCGGTGGGCAGCCCTCGGACCCGGTCGGATGATGCGACGGCCAGGGTCCGAGGTAGGGTCCGAGGTATGCCCGAGCTCATCAGCCCCACCCCTGACCTGCACCGATCCTGGGTCGCCGCGCAGCGGGAGTACGGCCCCGACGCCCACCTGGACGGCGCGGGACTCGGCGCGGACGACGACGTGGACACCCCCGAGGGCTTCGCCGCCTGGACGGAGAGGCTGCGCGGCTACGCGGACCGCTCCCGCCCGGTCGAGCACGGCCGCGTGCACGCCACGTACTGGTGGATCGCGGAAGGCGACACCTATCTCGGCGCCATCGACCTGCGGCACTACCTCAACGGCTTCCTCCTCGACGCCGGCGGGCACATCGGCTACGGCATCCGCCCCTCGGCCCGCCGCCGGGGACTGGCCACCTGGGCCCTGACCGAGGTCCTGCACGAGGCACGGCTCCTGGGCCTGGACCGGGTCCTGCTGACCTGCGACCCGGACAACGAGCCCTCGGCCCGTACCATCGAGCGCTGCGGCGGCGTCCTGGAGGACGTCCGCGAGACCCTCATCGGCCCGAAGCGCCGCTACTGGATCGACCTCGGCCCCACCGGCCGGCGCCGCTGAACACCGGCGGCACCCCCCGGCCGGGGGTGCCGCCGGTCCGGCGCGGGTGGCTACCAGAGCACCGGCAGGCGTTCCGGCAGGCGCTTCATGAAGCGGGTCCGCCACACCAACTGGTCCATCGGCACCGCGAGTTGCAGGTTCGGCATCTTCTCCAGGAGCACCGCGAGGGCGATCTCCGTGTGCCGCTTGCCGAGGGCGGTGGCCGGGCAGTAGTGCGGACCGCCGCCGAAGGACAGATGCGTACCGGCGTCGGCGCGGTCGATGTCCACGCGGTGCGGGTCCGCGTACACGGCCGGGTCGGTGTTGGCCGCCTCCACCAGGACGAGCATCAGCTCGCCCTTCCGCACCTCGACCCCGCCCAGGGTGACGTCCTCCAGGGCCAGCCGGGGCAGGCCGTCCGCGATCGACAGGTTGACGCGCAGGAGTTCGTCCACGGCGCCCGGGATCTTCTCCGGTGCCTCGCGCAACTGCCCCCACACGTCCGGGTTCTGGAGGAGGGAGACGATCGCCATCGTGAGGAAGCCCATCGTGGAGATGACCCCGGCCCCGAACAGGGTGACCCCGACCGTGGCCAGCATCTCGTCCGTCAGATGGGCGTACTGCGGGTCCTCGCGCAGCGCGGCCAGCTCCGCCATCAGGCCGCTGGTGGCGGGGTCGTCCAGCCGCTCCACCATGTAGGCCATGTCGCGGTCCCAGTTGAGCCTCGCGCCCGTGACGGGGCACGCCGAGTTCATGAACGCGATGTCCAGGCTCGACGCCAGCCGCTGCGCGTCCGCCTGCGGTATGCCGAGGATGCGGCAGTGCAGGTTTTCGGCGTACGGGTTGGTGAACCCGGCGCGCAGGTCCACCGGCGCACCGTGCCGCAGCAGCCCGTCGACCAGGATCTCGGCCTCCTCGCGCATCCAGCCCGTGAGGTTGTCCGTCTTCGGGTTGATCGCCTTGAGCACGGCCCTGCGCAGCCCGGCACCGGTGATGTTGCCCATGTTGTTGACGACCTCGGGCGGGATCGTCAGCGCGTACTGCCGCGGCACACCGGGGGCGGAGGTGTCCTTGAGGCTGAACCGCGGGTCTTCGAGGACCTGCTTGCACAGCGCGTACGAGGACACCAGCCAGGCTTCGTCACCCGCGATGGTCCGGACCCGCCGGACCGGTTCGGCGCGCAGCTCCTCGATCTCCGGGGGCAGCCGGTCACCGCGCGCGGAGAAGGGGAAGTCGAGCAGGGCAGGGGTGTCAGTGCTCATCGGGGGCTCCTTCGGCGGGGGTGATGATCGCGTGGCCCTGATTGCGCGAGGCGCGCAGCCCGGAGCCGCGGGAGTAGAGCAGTTCCGCCATCGGCAGGAGCTGGTGGTAGCAGTTGAGGGAGGACGGCACGCCGAGGATGGCGGGCGTGTCCAGGAACAGCGGGGCCTCGGCGCACACGTATTCCAGGCAGACCTCGCGCTGCCGGGTCGTGGCCGCCCTGCCGTTCAGTACCTTGGAGGAGAGGAAGGCGTCGACCAGCGCGTTGCAGGTCTCGCGGAACTCCGGGTCGATGTCGAGCAGATGGTGCAGATGGCTGTGGAGCGTGCGGTAGGCCGGGATGTCGGTGAGGGAGGACATCGGGCGGGCCCGGAGCCGGATCCCGGTGGGATCGGCCTCGGCGGCGGCGTTGTTGACCTTGGCGCGGACACCGCGCAGGTTCTTCACCGCCTTGCGCCGCGCCTCGTCCTCGCCGTAGCCGAGGGCCTCGTACATCTCCGCGACGTGCAGGTCGGTGTAGATGAGGTCGACCTGCTGGAACTGGCGCAGACCCCAGTGGGCGAGGTCGATGACCCGCTGGGCGGAGAAGTAGCTGTTCCCGGGCGAGATGCCGATGACGGCGTGATCACCTTCGCTGGTGATCACCTGGCAGTGCGGGGTGTACGGCCGGACTGTGAAGACTTCGGTCGCTGTCGTCAACAGGGGTCGGGTCCTTTGCGCCGCAAGTCCCGTGGGGCCCTGTGCCCCGGGTGTGGCGGCGACGGAATGGAAGGTACATCAACTGTGAGCGACGTTCCATGTCTTCTGGGTAGTAACTCATCTGCCGGACAAGTCAGTTGACCAGGGCATCCGTCGGCCGGCGGGCCCGGCTCCCGCGGCGCGCCCTGCTCGGCGCCGGGCTCGGGCTGCTCGCGGGGTGCTCGGGGGAGGCCGGGCCGGTGTCGCGGCTGCGGCTGGCCACCGGGCCCGAGGGCGGGCCGTACAACGCCTTCGGCAAGGCGCTGGCCGCGGCCGTCGCCGCGAGCGGGCTTCCGGTGGAGATCGTGCCCGTCGGCACCGCGGCCAGCGTGGACAATCTGCGCGAGCTCGACCGGGGCGCGGTGGACCTCGCGCTCGCCATGGCCGATACGGCCGAGGACGCGGTGCGGGGCCGCGAGCCGTTCTCCCGGCCCGCGGGCGTGAGCGCGCTGGCCCGGGTCTACGTCAACTACACGCACCTGGTGGTCCTGGCCGACGGGCCGGTCCGCTCGATGGGGGACCTGGCGGGCCGTCCGGTGGCGGCGGGCGCGGAGGGTTCGGGCGTACGGGTGGTGGCCCAGCGGGTGCTGCGGGCCGCCGGGCTCACCACCGGAGCGGCCCCCGTACGGGAGCGGCCGCTCGGGCTGGGCGAATCGGTGGCGGCCCTGCGGGAGGGGGCGGTGGACGCGCTCTTCTGGTCCGGCGGGGTGCCCACGCCCGCCCTGTCGGAGCTGGCCCGCGTGACGCCCGTACGGCTGCTGCCGCTCGACGGCTATGTGGACGCCCTGCGGGAGCGGCACGCGCCGGTGTACACCGCGGTCACCCTGCCGGGCGGGGTCTACGGCCCGGCGGAACCGGTGGGCACGATCGGGGTGGGGAACTACCTGCTGGCCCGTACGGACCTCGGCGGGCCGGTGGTACGGGACCTGCTGCGGGTGGTCTTCGGCCGGTGGCGGGACCTGCTCCGCGAGGTCACCGCCGGAGCCCGCCTGGAGCCGCGCTTCGCGATCTCCACAGGCGGGGTCCCGCTGCACCCGGGGGCCGTCGCGTACTACCGCTCGGTGTACGGCTAGACCCGGTGCGGGCGACCTGCGGCGCCGGGGGGGCCGGTGGGCGCCCCCGGCCGCGCTAGGACGCCGGGGCCGGCTCGGCGTCGGGGGAGACGACCAGGAAGGAATCGGTCGCCAGGTCCATCACGACGGTCGCCGCCTCGCCCCGCTCGCGGCACCGGGCCGCGTACTCCTCCGCCGGACGGCTTCCCATCGGGTCACCGGCCGGGAAGGAGTCCAGTACCTTCTTCGTGCGCATCGCCACACCTCCGAGCGACGGAACGTTCTTACGGTTCTGCACGTTTCTGCCTATTGCTGGACGGTTCTGGGAGGGCTCAACGCCGGGTGACGCGGACCGACACCCGCCGGCTGCGCCGGGCCAGGACGGCTGCCGTCAGCACACTGGCGGCCGTGATCACCGCCGTCCGGTGGGTCTTCGCGGTCCGCGCCACCCGGCCCGCGCCCGTGCGCAGCGGAACCAGGTTCCGGCGCCAGGCGGGGCGCCCCGGGTGCGCGGCCCGGTCCAGCATGCGGTTCGTGAGCCGTGCCAGGCGGTCCTTGTCGGGGGCGTTGCTCTGCGCCTTCGCGGCGACATCGCCCGCCTTGGAGGCCAGCTTGCCGACCGTACGGCCGAGGCCCTTGCGCGCGGTCTCCACGTGGCGGCGAAGCTCCGCCGCGGTGGGGGCGGCCGGGGTGCGGTGCGGCTTCATCATCGTCATCGGGGGTCCCTTCCCTCGTGTGCTCCGCCCGTGTGCAGGCGGGGTGCCCGTCACCGGTGTGCTGCGCGCTTACCCCCCCGACGGGCTGAACACGCAGTCGAGTTCGCACGGCGCGGGCCTGGGGGTCGCCCCGGCATGCCCCGGGGCGTCACCTGGCCGGGTCAACCGGGGCCGCGCGCCTGCTGCGAATGGCCCAGCATCGCGGCACCCGGCCGACCAGGATCCGGGCGGCGTGCCTAACGTCGCTGCCAGACCCTTCGGGTCCCCGCGCAACGAGTGGAGGCGTCATGGCCCAGCGGAGCCGTCCCCCGACGGGCGTCCGGGTGTGCGCGCTCGCCGCCGGTCTGCTCGTCGCCGCGAGCCTGCTCGCCGCGCCGCCGCCCCGGGCGGGGGCCGGGGGGCCCGGGGGAGCGGCCGGGGCGCCGATCGCGGTGGGCGCGTACCTGCACTACGGCTCGCCCGGCGTCGAGCGGATGGCGGCCCTCTCGCGCTGGCTCGGCGGTACGGAGCTGCGCGCCGGGCACACCTATCTGCCCGGCGACACCTGGGCGAACATCGAGGGCGCGCCCGACTCCCTGCGCACCTGGGCGCAGTGGCGCAAGGCGCGGGCGGACCGGCTGTTCGTGCTGAACGTGCCGATGTTCGCGCGCAACGAGGCCGGTCTGCCGGACGCGCAGGTCGCCGAGCTGATCCGCACGGGCGCGCGGGGCACCTACGACCACCACTTCCGGCGGCTGGCCGAACGGCTGGTCGCCCTCGGGGTCCCCGACACGGTGGTCGTGCTCGGCTGGGAGATGAACGGCTTCCAGTACAGCCACCGCTGCCGGCCCGACCCCGAGAACTGGAAGCGGTACTGGCGCCGGATCGTGGCCGCCATGCGCACGGTGCGCGGACAGCGCCTCCGCTTCGACTTCGCGCCGAACCGAGGCAGCGACGCGATCGCCTGGACGGCCTGCTACCCGGGGGACGACGTGGTCGACATCGTGGGCATGGACTCCTACGACCAGCCCCCGGGTCACACCTTCGACGAGCAGATCAGCCAGCCGTACGGGCTCCAGCAGCAGGTCGACTTCGCGAAGGCGCACCGCAAGCGGATCTCCTACCCGGAGTGGGGCCTGTTCCGCAACGGCGACAACCCCGAGTACATGCGGCGCATGCTGACCTGGATCGCCCAGCACAGGCCGCTGTACCACAGCATCACCGACTACTGCCCCCACGGCGTCTGGCAGTGCACCGAAAACCCCCGCGCCTCCCAAGTCTTCCAAACCCTCTTGAAACCCCCACCCCGGACACCCCGCGCGGGCGCCCCCTCGGCGAACCAGCGGGCCAGTGAGCAGATGGTGTGTGGGCTGGCAGGCGGTGCGGTCACGGTGGGGGCAGGCGTAGTTGCACCCAGAGGCCGTGGGGGGTGGCGGTGCCTGTGGTGAGGGTGCCGCCGCTGGTGCGGGCTATTTCTTCCGCGATGGCCAGGCCCAGGCCGCTGCCGGGGATGTTCTGGTGGGCGGGGGAGCGGCCGAAGCGGCGGAGGAGGAGGGCGAGTTCGCTGTCCGGGACGCCCGGGCCGTTGTCCGTTACGCGGAGTGTCACCGTGCCGTCCGGGGCGGAGCCGGCGTGTACCTCGACGCGGCCTCCGGGCGGGACGAACTTCGTGGCGTTGTCCAGTACGGCGTCCAGGACACGGCCCGCCGCGTCCGGCAGGGCGCGGGCCCACAGGCCGTCCGGGACGGTGGGGGCGGCCAGGTCCACGCCCGCCGCGGCGAACACCGGGGCCCAGGCCGCCACCCGGTCGCGGATGCCCCGGGACAGGTCCTGCTCGGCCGGTTCGGCCGTGCCCGACTCGACCCGGGCCAGGGCCAGCAGGCCGTCGAGCAGTTCCTCCAGGCGTTCCGCCTCGTCCAGGGCGCGAGCGTGCTCGGCGCGGCCGGGGGCGTCCGCGAGGTGCGGCTCGATGTTCTCCAGTTGCAGTACCAGCGTGGCCAGCGGATTGCGCAACTGGTGGGAGGCGTCGGCCACGAAGTCCCGCTGCCGGCCGATCGCGTCGGCCACCGCGTCCGCCATCGCGTTGAAGTGCCGCCGCAGCCGCCGTAGTTCGGGCGGCCCGCTGCCGGAGCCCGCGCGGGCGCGCAGACTCCCGGCGGCCAGCCGCTCCACCGCCCGGTCCAGGTCGAGCACCGGCCGCAGCAGCCAGCGCGCGATGCCCGCCGCCACCAGCGCGGCGGCCGCGAAGGCGGCCAGCGCCCCGGCGCCGATCCACGCCCAGCGGACGGTGATGTCCCGGCGGGCGGCCCCCGTCGGCACCGTGAGCAGCACCGCCCCGCTGACCCGCTCGTCACGGCCGACCGGCTCGGCCAGCACCACCGTCCGCGGCCCCCAGGGGCTCAGCGTGGGCAGCCGGTCCGTGGACCGGCCGGTCAGCGCCCTGCGGCCCGCCTCCGTGGCCCCGGCGGCGGGCTCCGCCCCGGCCCGCGCGAGGCTCGCCCCGGCGGTGTCGACCACCGCCACGCCCGCCCCGTACAGCTCGGCGTACCGGCCGATCTCGGCGGCCAGCTCCGCCCGGTCGGCCCCGGTGCGCAGCCGCTCCGCGAGGTCGGCGAACCGTACGGCCTCCGAACGCCGCTGGAGCAGCAGATGCTCGGTGCGCCCCCGGGCGTACCCGTCGGCCAGCGGCAGGCAGAGCAGCAGCGCGGCCACCCCCATGAGCACCGTCAGCACGGCCAGCAGCCGGCGCCTCACCGCTCCGGGCCGAGCTGGTAGCCGAACCCGCGGACGGTACGTACCAGCCCGGAGCGGCCGGTCTTGGCGCGGATGCCCGCCACGTGCACGTCGAGGGAGCGCGAGGCGGCGAGGAAGGCGTCACCCCAGATCCGGTCCAGGATCTCGGCGCGGGAGTGCACCTCGTCGGGCCGGGCCGCCAGGTGCGCGAGCACGTCGAACTCCCGCCGGGTCAGCCGGACCTCGGCCCCGCCCACGGTGACCGTCCGGGCCGCGAGGTCCACCTCCGCGTCCCCGCGCCGCACGATCCGTATGCCGGCGCCTTCCCCGGACGGGTCGCCGGGACCGGGCAGTCCGGCGCGGGCGTCGGTGCGGCGCCGGACCGTGTCGATACGGGCCATCAGCTCGGCCATCCGGAACGGCTTCACCACGTAGTCGTCGGCCCCCGCCCGCAGCCCCTGCACGATGTCGCGCTCCTCGCAGCGCGCCGTCACCACGATCAGCGGCGCCCCGCACACCCTCCGCAGCCGGCGCAGCAGCTCGATCCCGTCCAGGTCCGGCAGCCCGAGGTCCAGGAGCACGAACTCGGCCTCGCGGGTGTGCCGCAGCGCGTCCAGGGCGCGCGCGACCCGGCGCACGGTGTGCCCGCGCTGGGCGAGGGCGGTGCCGAGCGCCTGGGCCATGCGGTCGTCGTCCTCGACCAGCAGCGCGTGCACGGGAGCCCCCCCTCGCCGTCCGGGATCCGCGGCCCGCGCGGGCCGCGGGCCCAGGCTACCGCCGCCGCTCAGCGCACCGCCTCGACGGGCTTCGCGGCCGTACCGGCCCCCGCCGCGGCGTCCGCGTCGGCCTCCGCGCGGCTGAGCGCCACGGCGCGGGTGTCCGGCATCAGGACGTAGGTCACCAGGGAGATCAGCGCGCAGCCGGAGACGTACCAGAAGAACATGGTCTCGTGACCACTGTCCTTGAACCACAGCGCCACGTACTCGGCGGTGCCGCCGAAGAGCGCGTTCGCGATGGCGTACGGAAGGGCCACGCCCAGGGCCCGTACCCGGGTCGGGAACAGCTCCGCCTTGACCGCCGCGTTGATCGAGGTGTAGCCGGTGATGATCACCAGGGCCAGCAGGGACAGGCCGAGCGCGGACCAGTACGAGGAGGCCGAACCGAGCGCGGTCATGATCGGGTAGGTGCCGACGGTGCAGCCCACCGCGAAGGTGATCAGCAGCGGGCGGCGGCCGATCCGGTCGGACAGCATGCCGGCGAAGGGCTGGAGCACGGCGAAGACGGTGAGCGCGGTGAAGCTGACCAGGGTCGCCGTGGTCTTGGCCATGCCCGCACTGCCGACCAGGTACTTCGTCAGGTAGGTGGTGTACGTGTAGTAGGCCACGGTGCCGCCGAGCGTGAGCGCCATGACCAGCACGGCCTGGCGCCGGTACTGCCAGAGGGCCTTGAGCGTGCCGCGCGCGCTGTCGTCGTGGGCCTCATCGCCCGCGGACTCCTCCTGGAAGGCGTCGGTCTCCTGGAGCCGGCGCCGCAGCCAGAAGACGACCACCGCGAAGAACGCCCCGAGCACGAAGGGGATGCGCCAGCCCCAGCTCTCCAGCTGCGCGGTGGTGAGCGTGTGCTGCATGGTGATCAGGATGGCCAGGCCCAGGAGCTGGCCGCAGGTCATCGAGACGTACTGGAAGGAGGAGCCGAGCCCGCGGCGGTCGCGGGCCGAGGCTTCGGTGAGGTAGGTGGCGCTGGCCGCGTACTCGCCGCCGATGCTCATGCCCTGGAGGAGGCGGGCCAGGAGCAGCACCAGCGCGCCGAAGTAGCCGGCCTGCCCGTAGGTCGGGGCCACGGCGATGAGCAGGGCGGCCACGGACATCATGGTGACGGTGAGGGTCAGCGCGCTCTTGCGGCCGTGGCGGTCGGCGGCGCGGCCGAGGATCCAGCCGCCGACCGGGCGCATCAGGAAGCCGACGGCGAAGATCCCGGCGGTGTTCATCAGCTGCGTGGTCGGATTGTCGCCGGGGAAGAAGGAGTCGGCGAAGTAGATGGCGAAGCTGGCGTAGACGAACCAGTCGTACCACTCGACGAGGTTGCCGAGGGAGCCTCCGAGCAGGGCGAGGCGGCGCTTGCGGCGCTCCTCCCCGGCGGTCGGGTCGGGCACGGCGGCGGACGGGGACATGGCGGCTCCAGCGGGAAGTCCCGGAAGGGAGGGAGGAGTACGGCCCCGGAGGCGGGGGAGTGCCCAGAGCATGGGGCCGCCGCCGGGGCCGGACAAGCTCCGCCGCGCAGATCTAACGTTCCGCTAAGGAAGCGGCCCGGACCGGGATTTCATAGCTCGGTCATGTCCGCGTCATGTCGGCTCCATGGGGTTCACCCGCGGGTGGCCCACGGTGGGGGCGGCCCGCCGCGGACCACCCGTACGACCGGGCGGTACGGCCGGCCCACCCCCCGAACCCGTGAGCAGGAGGCAGGATGAGCGTGATCCCCCGAAGGCGGACACCGGCCGTGGCCGTGGCGGCCGCCGTGGTGCTGGGCGTGGCCGTCGCACCCGCGCACGCCCGCGCGGACCGCGGCACCCCGCCGCCGCTGCCCCCGGTCGCGGCCGCCGTCGAGACGCCCTCCCTCTTCGACGACGAGGCCGGCGGCAACGCCAACGCCGACGACCCGGCGATCTGGCGCAACCCGGCCGACCCCGACCGCAGCCTGGTCATCGCCACCGCCAAGGAGGGCGGGCTGCGCGTCTACGACCTCGACGGGCGCCAGGTGCAGTCCCTGCCGGCCCCGCCGCCGCCCCGGGAGGGCGACAAGCCGGGACGGTTCAACAACGTCGACCTCGTCACCGGCCTGCGCTTCCCCGACGGCCTCCACGACGTCGCCGTCGTCTCCGACCGTGGCAGCGACCGGCTGCGCGTCTACCGCATCGACGCCCGCCGTGCCGCCGGACCGCTGGTCGACGTCACCGACACGGCCGCCGCCCCGCTGGTGTTCTCCGCCGGGCAGGACGAGGTCTACGACCAGCGGACCGCCTACGGCCTCGCCACCTGGACCGACCGCCGTACGGGCCGCTCGTACGCGGTGGCCAGCCGCCGCCACGGCACCGAACTCGCGCTGGCCGAACTGCGGCCCACGGCCCGGGGGAAGGTCGGCTACCGCACGGTCCGCACCCTCACCCTCCCCGCCTCCTTCACCCTGCCCGACGGCACCGCCTGGTCCCCGTGCGGCGAGCCGGGCGAACTGCCGCAGGTCGAAGGCATGGTCGTCGACCCCGACACCGGCGAGCTGTACGCGGGCCAGGAGGACGTCGGCATCTGGAAGCTCGACGCCGATCTGCGCACCCCGGCCCGGCTGATCGAGAAGGTCCGCGGTTACGGCGTGCCCGGCACCTGGAACCCGCGGACCGAGGAGTGCGACGCGGGCACCGACCCCGGCTTCGGCGGCCGGCACGTGGCGGCCGACGTCGAGGGCCTGACCATCTGGCGGGACCCGCGCCACCCCCGGGACGGCGGTTACCTCCTCGCCTCCAGCCAGGGCGACAACACCTTCGCCGTCTTCGACCGCGACCGCGGCAACGCCTACGTCAGCGGCTTCCGCGTCGCGCCCGGAACGCGGCCCGGATCCGCCGACGGCTCCGAGGAGTCCGACGGCGCCGCCGTCACCAGCGCGCCGCTGGGCCGGAAGTTCCCGCACGGGCTGCTCGTCGTCCAGGACGGGCACAACGGCCCCGCGAGCACCGGGCCCGACGGGGAGACCCGTACCGACACGAACTTCAAGTTCGTCGACCTGGGCGCCCTCCGGCGCGCCACCGGTCTCTGATCCGGCCGCCCGGTCCGGCCCCTCGCGGGGGCCGGACCGGGCGCGGGCGTCAGACCAGGTCGAAGCGGTCCAGGTTCATCACCTTGTCCCACGCGGCCACGAAGTCCTCGGCGAACTTCCGCCGCGCGTCGTCGCTCGCGTAGACCTCCGCGAGCGCCCGCAGCTCCGAGTTGGAGCCGAAGACCAGGTCGGCGCGGGTGCCGGTCCACTTGACCTCGCCGGTGGCGGCGTCGCGGCCCTCGAAGGTGTTCGCGTCCCCGGAGGCCGCCGTCCAGACCGTGCCCAGGTCCAGCAGGTTGACGAAGAAGTCGTTCGTCAGCGAACCGGGGGTGGTGGTGAGGACCCCGTGCCGCGACTGCTGGTGGTTGGCGCCCAGGACGCGCAGGCCCCCGACCAGGACGGTCAGCTCGGGCGCGCTCAGGCCGAGCAGGTTCGCCCGGTCCACCAGCAGGTACTCGGCCGGGAGCCGGCTGCCCTTGCCCAGGTAGTTGCGGAACCCGTCGGCGGCCGGCTCCAGGGCGGCGAAGGACTCCACGTCCGTCTGCTCCTGCGAGGCGTCCACCCGGCCCGGCGTGAACGGCACCGGGACCTCGAAGCCCGCGTCCTTCGCCGCCTGCTCCACGGCGGCGGCGCCGGCCAGCACGATCAGGTCGGCGAGCGAGATGCGCTTGCCGCCGCTCTGCGCCCCGTTGAAGGACTCCTGGATGCCCGTGAGCGTGCGCAGCACCGTCGCCAGTTGGTCCGGCTCGTTGACCTCCCAGCCGCTCTGCGGCTGCAGGCGCACCCGGGCGCCGTTGGCGCCGCCGCGCTTGTCGCTGGACCGGAAGGACGCGGCCGAGGCCCAGGCGGCGGACACCAGCTGGGACACCGACAGCTCCGAGGCGAGCACCTGGGCCTTGAGGGCGGCCACATCCGCCTCGTCGACCAGCTCGTGCGTCACCGCGGGCAGCGGGTCCTGCCACAGCAGCTCCTCGCTCGGCACCTCGGGGCCGAGGTAGCGGACGACCGGGCCCATGTCGCGGTGCGTCAGCTTGAACCAGGCGCGGGCGAAGGCGTCCGCGAAGGCCGCCGGGTCCGCCAGGAAGCGGCGCGAGATCTGCTCGTAGGCCGGGTCGAAGCGCAGCGACAGGTCGGTGGTCAGCATCGTCGGCGCGTGGGTCTTCGCCGGGTCGTGCGCGTCCGGCACGGTGCCCGCGCCGCCGCCGTCCTTCGGCCGCCACTGGTGGGCACCCGCCGGGCTCTTGAACTGCTCCCACTCGTAGCCGAACAGGATCTCGAAGAAGCTGTTGTCCCAGGTGATCGGGGTGTTGGTCCAGATGCCCTCCAGACCACTGGTGATCGCGTCACCGCCCTTGCCGGTGCCGAAGGAGTTGGCCCAGCCCAGGCCCTGCGCCTCGATCGGGGCGGCCTCGGGGTCGTCGCCGACGCTCTCCGCCGGACCGGCGCCGTGGGTCTTGCCGAAGGTGTGGCCGCCCGCGATCAGGGCGACGGTCTCCTCGTCGTTCATGGCCATGCGGCGGAAGGTCTCGCGGATGTCGCGGGCCGCGGCGATCGGGTCCGGGTTGCCGTTGGGGCCTTCCGGGTTGACGTAGATCAGGCCCATCTGGACCGCGCCGAGCGGGTTCTCCAGCTCGCGGTCACCGGTGTAGCGCTGGTCGTCGAGCCAGGTGGTCTCGGGACCCCAGTACACGTCCTCGTCCGGCTCCCAGACGTCGGCGCGTCCGCCGCCGAAGCCGAAGGTCTCGAAGCCCATGGTCTCCAGCGCGACATTGCCCGCGAGGATCATCAGGTCGGCCCAGGAGAGGTTCTGGCCGTACTTCTTCTTCACCGGCCACAGCAGGCGGCGGGCCTTGTCCAGGTTGCCGTTGTCCGGCCAGCTGTTGAGCGGGGCGAACCGCTGCTGCCCGGCCCCGGCGCCGCCGCGGCCGTCGCTGATGCGGTAGGTGCCGGCGCTGTGCCAGGCCATACGGACCATGAGGGGCCCGTAGTGGCCGAAGTCGGCGGGCCACCAGTCCTGCGAGGTGGTCAGCACCTCGGCGATGTCCCGCTTCACGGCGGGCAGGTCCAGGCTCTGGAAGGCCGCGGCGTAGTCGAATTCCCCGCCCAGGGGGTTGGAGACGGCCGGGTTCTTGGCCAGGATCTTGAGGTTCAGCCGTTCGGGCCACCATTGGCGGTTCCCGCCGCCCTGTGTCGGGTGCGCGGCGCGCCCGTGGGCGACCGGGCAGCGGCCCTCGCCGCTCTCCGGCACCGGGTCCGTGACGATGGCGTCGTGGTTCTCAGACATGGGAATCCTTCCGTACCAGGCGGATCAATCCGATCCTATGATGGACCGAATCCAAGTCAAGAAGAACACCAAATCCGTATTCCATCGGAACCCGGATCTGTCCGATACTCTCCGGAGACCGTCGAGCTGGAAACAGGTGAGCCGATATGAGTGACCTCCTGGAACGGTTGCGTGCGCGGGGCTGGCGGCTGACCTCCCAGCGGAGGGTCGTCGCCGAGGTCCTGGACGGCGACCACGTCCACCTCACGGCCGACGAGGTGCACGCCCGCGCGGCCGGACGGCTGCCCGAGATCTCCCGCGCCACCGTCTACAACGCCCTCGGCGAGCTGGTCGCCCTCGGCGAGGTCGTGGAGGTCACCACCGACGGCCGTGCCAAGCGCTACGACCCCAACGCCCACCGCCCCCACCAGCACCTGGTCTGCTCCGGCTGCGGGCTCATCCGCGACGTCCACCCGACGGGGGACCCGCTGGCCGGACTGCCCGACACCGACCGCTTCGGCTTCACGCTCTCCGGGGTCGAGGTCACCTACCGCGGGCTGTGCCCGGAGTGCGCCCGCGCCTGACCCGCGGCCCGGCACCCCGGTGAGGGCTGATTGACGCGCCCGTGCCCGGGTAGGCGCCGGACAAAGCCGTCCCGGCGCCAGCCGGGCCGGCCACACCGGAAGCCGCCCCGTCACCGGTCGCGGCACGCGAGGCACCGCAGGACGATGTCACTGCCCGAACGTCGCACGTGTGGAAGGGGTGGTTCCCTATGACCTCGTCGGAGGGTGACCGGTTCGCCGTGGACGTGCGGCCGGTGGACGACGAGGTCGTCGTCCTCGCGCTGGCCGGAGAGCTGGACCACGACACGGCCGGCCCCCTGCGGGCCGCCCTGACGGCGGCCCTCACCGGCGGGGCGCGCAGGCTGCTCGTCGACTTCACCGAGCTGCGCTTCTGCGACTCCACCGGTCTCAACGTGCTCCTGCACAGCCGTATCGAGGCCCAGGAGTCGGGCGGCAGCGTCGCACTGACCGGTCTGCGGCAGCCCGTCGCCCGGATGTTCCGCATCACCGGCGCCGACGCGATCTTCCCCGTGTACCCCGATGTGGCGCAGGCGCTGGCGGAACCACGGCACGCGTGAGCAGAGGAGCGTCCTCATGGAGCGACGGCCGTCCGACCGGATCCGGAGCCTCGGCCTGACCGGCACGAAGGACGCCGTCACGCGGTGCCGGGACTTCACCCGCGCCGCGCTCGTCGCCTGGCAGTGGATGGCTGCCTCCCGCGAGAAGTCCGAGGACGTCCTGCTCCTGGTCTCCGAGATGGTCGCGAACGCCTGCCTCCACGCCGGAGGACCGCAGGCCCTCCTGCTGGACTGCACGGACGAGCGGCTGCGCATCGAGGTGACCGACGGCAGCCCGGAGCCCCCGGCCCCCCGGCTGCGCCCCGATCCCGCCCGGCCCGGCGGGTACGGGCTGCTCATCGTGGAGCGGATAGCCCGCCGCTGGGGCTCGGTGCCCACGGCGGAGGGAAAATACGTCTGGGCCGAGATCGACACGCCGCTGCGGTCCCCGGATGTCCGGGGACCGCAGCCGGTTGCGTAGCAGTCTCGGCAGGGGCTCTCAGGCCGTGTCCGCGTCCTCCTCGGTCCCGGTCCGGGCTTCCTCGGCCCCCTCGTCCTCCCGGTCCTCCAGCATCCCGGCCCGCAGGGTGGCCATGATCCGGCTCAGCAGCCGGGACACGTGCATCTGGGAGATGCCCAGGCGCTCACCGATCTGCGACTGCGTGAGCTCCTCGCCGAAGCGCAGCGACAGCACCAGCCGGTCCCGCTCGCACAGGGCGCCGAGCAGGGGCTTCAACGTCTCCAGGTCCTCGATGAGCTCGTACGCCTCCTCCTCCGTGCCCAGGGACCGCGGCAGCGCCCCGCCGTCGGCCTCCTCGCCCACGGAGGTGCTGAGGGATTCGGCCACATAGCAGTTCGCGGCCTGCCGGCCCTCGGCCAGCGCCTCGTCGGTGACGCCGAGGCGCTCCGCGAGCTCGTGCTCGGTGGGGCGGCGGCCCAGCCCCTGCTCCATAGCGTCGCAGGACTTCGCGATGTCGAGGCGCATCTCCTGGAGGCGCCGCGGGACCTTGACGGACCAGCTGGTGTCCCGGAAGAAACGCTTCATCTCACCCGTGATGGTGGGCACCGCGAAGGTCGCGAACTCCACCCCGCGCTCGACCTCGTACCGGTTGATCGCCTTGATCAGGCCGATCGTGCCCACCTGCACGATGTCCTCGAAGGGCTCGCTGCGGCTGCGGAAACGCCGGGCGGCGTACTTCACCAGGCTGAGGTTCAGCTCGACCAGGGTGTTGCGCACGTACGAGTACTCCGGCGTCCCCTCGGTCAGCGAGTCCAGGCGCCGGAAGAGGATGACGGACAGGGCCCGCGCGTCGTCGGTGCTCACCCCGAGCGGATTTTCGGGAATCTCGATGATGCCCAAGGGGGACCCGGTGTGAGCGGTGCCCGTGATGTCGTGGGATGTGCGGGTCATGAGTCTCCTCCGACGGGTCGGGAAGCCGCGCCGGGCGCGGCAGGGCCGTCGTCGTTTCCCGTCGGTTCATATACCCCGCTCGGGGCAATATGACTCTTTTCATCCCATTTCGAGGTTTTGCTGCGCTCCCGGCCCTTCGCTGAATCCGCCGTCCTCCCCGCGCAGCGCCGAGCGCCCCGCGCCCCAGGCCGTACGGAGATGGCCGGCCAGGCGGTCCTCCAGCAGAACGGTGGCGGCGCAGCCGAAGGCGATGTCCGCCTCCAGCTCCGGTTCCGCCTCCAGCAGGCCGCCCACCACCTCGTGGCGGACCACCTGCTCGTGCACGGCGTCGGCCTCGACGTGCTCCGCGTAGAAGTGCTCCGCCGCGGGCCCGGCGCCGCACCGGCGCATGGCCGCGGCGAGGCGGCGCGAGCCGGGGGAGGAGGTGGTCTCCACGCAGGCGAAATGACCCACGAGGGCCCCGCGCAGGGCGCGGTGCAGGCCGAACAGCGACATCAGGTTGACCGTGGCCAGCAGGACGGCCGGGGCCCGGTCGAGGTGGGCTCCGTACGAAGGGTCCAGGCCGAGGTCCACCAGGAGGTCCGCGAAGAGCCGCGCGTGCACCCGCTCGGCACGGCCCGCGCCGAACTCGTCGTACTCGACGGCCACCATGCCGGCCTTGGCGCGGCCGGTCAGGCGGGGGACCACCCACAGGTGCGGATCGGCCTCCTTGAGGTGGTAGAGCGAACGCAGGGCCGCGTACTCGCGCAGCTGCCACAGCTCACCCTCGGTCTCCAGGTGGCGGCTGACGCTGCCGGAGAGGTCGACGGGCTCCACGAGGAGCGGGGCGAAGGCTTCCTCGGCGGTGCGCGGCGCCTCGCTGAGCTCGGCCCGCAGGGCGTGCAGGAAGCGGGTCTCCAGCGCGCGGCGCAGCCGCAGCAGGTCCGGGTCCCACTCGCGGGTGTCGTCCACGCCCTCGAAGCCGCGGTAGTGGAGCTCGTACAGCAGATAGAGGGCGAGGTGCAGGTCCTCGCCCCACGGGTCGGCCCGCAGGAGGGCGCCGGGGTCGTGGACGGGCGGTTCGCCGGAGCGCAGGGCGGCCACCACGGCGGCCGAGATCTCACCGCGTCCTTCGACCAGCACGGGCGCGGAGGCGGTCCGGGCGAGTGCGGTCCGGTCGGAGGCGGTCCGGGCGGGGGCGTGCACGTTCACGAGGGGTCTCCGTCGGCCGGGGGGCGCTGTTCGCGCCGGCGGTGGCTGGTGTCGCACCAGGGATAGGCGCGGCTGCGGCGGCAGGTGCAGAGCGCGACGGTGAAGCGGTCGGAGCGGACCACGGTGCCGTCGTCGAGGACGACCTCCACCGGGCCCTCCACCAGCATCGGACCGCCCCGCTCCAGGGATACGCGGCGGGGCTCAGCCGCGGGGGTGTTCGGCACGGACGACCACCAGCCCTTCCCGGTCCTCGCCGACGCCGACGAGCCCCTCTTGCTCCAGCCAGGCCCGCCGCGAGCGCAGTACGGGCCCCCAGGGCACGACGGCCCGGGTCATGACCTCCGCGGACAGCCCCGCCCGGCGCAGGTGCTCCACCGTGGTCCGGGATCCGCACAGCGCGGAGTGCACCATCAGCAGCACGCCACCGGGGCGCAGCAGCGCCGCGGCCCGCGCGCAGATCCGGTCGACGACCTGGCGCCCGGCCTCCCCGCCCTCCCAGGCCCGCTCGGGGCCGTGTCCGGGGACCCCGGCGTGCGGCGAGGGGACGTACGGAGGATTCGCCACGACGAGGTCGAAGCGGCGGCCCCGGCTCACGGCGTCGAAATCCCCGTGCAGGACGTGCAGGGGCAGTCCGAGCCGGGCCGCGTTCAGCCGGGCGGCGGCCACGGCCCGCCAGGAGACGTCCACCGCGGTGACGCGGGCCCCTCGGGAGGCGGCGAGCAGGGCCAGCGCGCCCGAACCGGTGCCGATGTCCATCACGTCCGTACCGGGACCCACGCCCTCCTGGGCCAGGGCTCGCGCGAGCAGCCCGGTGTCGGCCTGCGGGCGGTAGACGCCCGGGGGGACGTAGAGGGCGGGGGGTGCTTCCTGGACTGCTGCCATCAGTGCGGACGCCATGGATGATCTCCCGGGGTCGGCCGTGCCCGCTGCCGGGGCGGGTGGGCACGGTGCGGCTGGTGCGGTCGCTGGGGCGGCTACCCGGGGACGGAGGCGCTACCCGCGGCCGGCCGCCCCGGCGTCGGCCCGTGCGGGTCCACGCCGTCCGGCGACAGGTGGTAGACGGCGAAGGCGCGGTCGATGACGGGCATGGCCACATTGCGGACCCGCACCCCGCCGGCCGTCATCCCGTGCTCCGTTCCGAGATGCGCGTGCCCGTGCACCGCGAGGTCGGCCCCGGCCCCGTCGATGGCCTCCGCGAGCAGGTAGCTGCCGAGGAAGGGGTAGATCTCCAGCGGCTCGCCCGCCAGGGTGTCCGGTACGGGCGAGAAGTGGGTGAGGGCCACCCGGACCGCGCAGCCCCCGGCCCGCAGCTCCTCCAGGGCCCGGCCCAGGCCCTCCGCGCAGTCCCGCGAGTAGCGGATGAACGCCTTCATCTCGGGCTCGCCGAACTCCGTCGCGCTGCGCCCGGCGAATCCGCCACCGAAGCCCTTGGTCCCGGCGACGCCCACGGTCACCCCGCGGATCCCGAGCGTCACCCCGTCGCCCTCCAGTACGTGCACCCCTCCCGCCCTCAGCTCGGCGGTGACGGCATCCGCCCGGTCGCTCTGGTAGTCGTGGTTGCCGAGCACGGCGACGACCGGTACGGCCAGCCCCGCGACCTCCTCCGCCACCACCCGGGCCTCCTCCGGGGTCCCGTGCCGGGTGAGATCGCCCGCGAGCAGCAGCAGGTCGGCGCTGTCCCCGAGGGTGTCGAAGGCGGGCCGCAGGGTCCCCGCCCCGTCGGGCCCGAGGTGGATGTCCCCGACGGCGGCGACGCGGATCACGACAGCACCTCCGCCTGGTCGGGAGGTCCCACATGGTTCACGGTCAGATCCTCGTGCCAGAGCACGCCCGCGAGCTCCTGCTCCACCACGCGCAGGACGGCCGCCCGCGCCCCGGCGCTCGACACGCAGCCCCAGACCATCACCCCCGCGCCCCGGGCCTCCACGCGGACGCCCAGTTCCGCGACGTCCTCGCGGGCCAGCCGGTCGCGCAGATGCTCGATCCGGTAGTCCAGGTTCTCGACGGAATTCATGAGGTCCCCTTGTCCCAGTCGATGACGTGCAGCCTTTCGAGCAGGTAGAGAAAGGCGTCGGGCAGCGGATCGGCCCGGTGCACCTCGTCCAGCCGGACCCAGTCGATCTGCTCGCGCAGCATCCGGGCCATCGGCAGCAGGTCACCGAAGTCGCAGTAGTGCTCGGAGAGCGCGGAGAGCCGGCTGTCCATGAGGTCGGTGGGGGAGAGGACGGGCATCCACACCGAGTCCACCGACTTCACCGCCGCCCGCTCCAGCAGGGCCGTACTGACCGGCCGACGGGCGAGCTCGAAGATCAGGTCGATCTCCTCCCCGGCCGAGGTGCCCTTGATCAGCCAGTCCTCGGGGGCCCCGCGCATGGCGATACCGCCGTCCTGCAGCGCCTGGATCGCGGCGTCCGCGTCCTCGCGTCGCAGGCAGAAATCCGTGTCGTGCTGGAAGCGGGCCGGCACCCCGTGGGCGAAGGCGGCCACGCTCCCGGCGAGCGCGAACGGGCGGCCCGTCTGCTTGAGCAGGGACGCCACCCGCTTGGTGACCTCCAGGATCGCCTGCGTGTGATCCTGCGGGAGCAGGCCGTCGCTCATCGCGGGCGGGCTCAGTGACCCCGGAGGTGGAGCCCCGCCCAGGGCGCCCAGGGTGTCGACCCGGGTCCCGGGGGTGTCGACCCGGGTCCCCGGGGTGTCGGCCGGACGATTCTTCACGCAGGACCTCGCTCCGTCGCTCCGGCGCCCACGGCCGGGATCCCCGCTCTGACAGGCAAGCGCCTAACCGGTCCCGCGCCCCCGAAACCCACCAGCACACCCGAACAGGCGCACGAGGGACGCGCGTGCACAGGGAAACAGGGGGTAGACGCCCGGAACGCATCACGGGCCGGGCCGACAGTGGAGGTGGAGATGAACCGGGCAGCGCTCTTCGACGTGGACGGGACCCTCGCCGACACCAACCATCTGCACGTCGTGTGCTGGTGGGAGGCCCTGCGACAGGCCGGCCACACCGTGGCCACGCACGACATCCACCGGGCCATCGGCCTGCCGGGCGACGACCTCCTCGCCCACCTCCTGGGCGAGGACCGCGACACGGACGAGGACGACGCCCTCACCACTGCCCACGACACCCTCTACGCCACCTGGTTCGACCGGCTCGCCGCCACCTCGGGCGCCGCCGACCTGCTGCGCGCGCTCGACGAGCGCGGCTGGCGCGTGGTCCTGGTGACCTCCGCCGGAAGCGGCGAGCTCGGCGCGCTGCGCCGGGCCGTAGGAGCCGACGACGCCATCGCCGCGACCGCCAGCGCCGACGACGTGGAGGCGGGCAAACCGGCACCCGACCCGGTGGCCCACGCCCTCGGGCTCGTGGACGCCGCCGCGGGCGAGGCCGTCTTCGTCGGGGACACGGTGTGGGACATGGAGGCGGCAGCGCGGGCCGGTGTGGTGCCGGTCGGGCTGCTGTGCGGCGGGATTCCCCGCCGGGACCTGGAGGGGGCGGGAGCCCGCGCCGTGTACGGGGACCCCGCGGACCTGTTGCGCGGTCTGGAGGGCAGCCCGTTCGCCGAGGTGTCCGGAGATGCTGAGAAGAGATGACCGGCAGGTGTGATCCGGGGGGCCCGGTCCGCCGCCACGACCCTGAGGGAGACGGCAATGTCCGAGGGCCAGGACGCGCGCAGCGGGCGGGACGAGAGCGAGATGGAGCGGGCGGACCGGCAGTGGCAGGAACTCATCCAGGAGATCCGGGTCGCCCAGACGGGCGTACAGATCCTCTTCGGTTTCCTGCTGACGGTGGTGTTCACCCCGCTCTTCCACACGCTCGCCCAGACCGATAAAACGATCTACATAGTCACCGTGGTCCTCGGCGCCCTCGCCACGGGCGCGCTCATCGGCCCGGTGGCCTTCCACCGGGTCGTCTCCGGCCGCCGGATCAAGCCCGAGGCGGTGGCCTGGGCCTCGCGGCTCACCTTCGTCGGCCTGATCCTGCTGCTGTTCACCTGCACCTCCGCGCTCTTCCTCGTGCTGCGCGTCGCCACCCATGACGCCCTCGTGCCCTGGCTCGTGGCCGGGGTGGTGGCCTGGTACCTGGTCTGCTGGTTCGGGCTGCCGATGTGGGCGCGGATCCGCTACACGGCCGAGAAGTGACCGCCGTCCGGCTGCCCGGACCGCCGCTCCCCGGCCGGGGTCCGATACCGGCCAGAGGTTGAGCATTCGACGGGAAGATTCTTGACGGCGCACTAGGCTGGGGGGTTGTTCGGCAACAGAAGGGATCAATCCGGGCGGAAACCGGAATCTGCTGCCGAACCGCTCCATCGCCGGACGAAACGCGAGGGCCGATGCCAGCCACACCCGACCGCACTGAACTCGCCCTGCTCGACCTCGGCGCAACGGACGGCGCCGGGGGCGGCGGTGCGGACCCGGACTGTGCCCCTACGCCCGACAGCGCCCCGTACGAAACCTCGTACGAAACCTCGTACGAAACCTCGTACGAGACCCCGTACGAGGACGGGACACCGCCCGGCCCCGCGCCCGAGGCCACCGCCGAGGAGGAGGAGCCCGGCAAGTCCGCGCTCTTCCGCGCCGGGCCCGCCGCCCCGCCCCGTACCCTCCTCGACGTCTTCGAGCACACCGTCCGGACCCACCCCGACGAGCCCGCCCTCGACGACGGCACCGACCGGCTCACCTACCGCGCCCTGGCCGCCGAGGTCGAGCGGCGCCGCCGCACCCTCGTGGCCGCCGGGGTCGCCGCCGGGGACCGGGTCGGCGTACGCGTGCCCTCCGGGACCAATCAGCTGTACGTGGCGATCCTCGCCGTCCTCGCCGCCGGCGCCGCCTATGTGCCCGTGGACGCCGACGACCCCGACGAGCGGGCCGAGCTGGTCTTCGGCGAAGCCGGCGTACGGGCGGTGCTCGGGGCCGGCGACCGCATCGACACCACCCGCGCGGGGCACCCCGCCGGGGTCGCGGGCGGCCGTGGCGCCCGGCCCCGGCCCGAGGACGACGCCTGGATCATCTTCACCTCCGGGTCCACCGGCCGCCCCAAGGGTGTCGCCGTCAGCCACCGCAGCGCCGCCGCCTTCGTGGACGCCGAGGCCGCGCTCTTCCTCACCGACGACCCCATCGGCCCCGGCGACCGCGTCATGGCCGGACTCTCCGTCGCCTTCGACGCCTCCTGCGAGGAGATGTGGCTCGCCTGGCGCTACGGAGCCTGCCTCGTGCCCGTCCCGCGCGCCCAGGTCCGCAGCGGCGCCGACCTCGGCCCCTGGCTGGTGGAACAGGAGATCACCGTCGTCTCCACAGTCCCCACCTTGGCCGCCCTCTGGGAACCGGACACCCTCACCGACGTCCGCCTGCTGATCTTCGGCGGCGAGGCGTGCCCGCCCGAGCTGTCCCAGCGCCTGGTCACCGAGGGCCGTGAGGTCTGGAACACCTACGGCCCCACCGAGGCCACCGTCGTCGCCTGCGCCGCCCTGCTCACCGGAGCGGAACCGATCCGTATCGGCCTGCCCCTCGACGGCTGGGAACTGGCCGTCGTCGACGAGTCCGGCGAGCCGGTCCCGCTCGGCGGCAGCGGACAGCTCGTCATCGGAGGCGTCGGCCTCGCCCGCTACCTCGACCCCGCGAAGGACGCCGAGAAGTACGCCCCGCTGCCGTCCCTCGGCTGGCAGCGCGCCTACCGCAGCGGCGACCTCGTCCGCGCCGAACCGGAGGGCCTGGTCTTCCTCGGCCGCGCCGACGAGCAGATCAAACTCGGCGGCCGCCGCATCGAGCTGGGCGAGGTCGACGCCGCCCTCCAGGCCCTGCCCCGCGTCTCCGGGGCGGCCGCCGCCGTCCGCACCGCCCGCAGCGGCAACCAGCTGCTCGTCGGCTACCTGGTCGTCCAGGACGGCTGGGACCGCACCGCCGCCGTCGAACGCCTGCGCGCCGAACTGCCCGCGGCCCTCGTACCGCTCCTCGCGCCGGTCCCCGACCTCCCCACCCGCACCTCCGGCAAGGTCGACCGCGACGCCCTGCCCTGGCCGCTCCCCGGCCTGGAGACCACCGGCCCCGCCGAACAGCTCCACGGCACCGAAGCATGGCTCGCCGAGCAGTGGACCGAAACCCTCGGCACCCCCGTCACCAGCGCCTCCGACGACTTCTTCGCCATCGGCGGCGGCAGCCTCGCCGCCGCCCAGCTCACCACCCGGCTGCGCACCCGCTACCCCAGCGCCGCCGTCCTCGACATCTACCAGCAGCCCACCCTGCGCAAGCTCGCCCGCCGCCTGGAGAAATCCGTACCGGACGAGGCCGCCGCCCGCACCGTCGCCCCCGTGCCCTTCCGGGCCAAGGCCCTCCAGTGCCTGCTGCTGATCCCCCTGCTCACCGTGATCGGCCTGCGCTGGAGCGTGGCCCTGCTCGCCCTCGGCAACGTCCTGCACGCCCTCGGCCCCTACCCGTGGGCGCCCACCGCCTCCTGGTGGGTCCTCGCCCCCGCCGCCGTCCTGCTGTTCAGCCCGCCCGGCCGCCTCGCCATCGCCGCGGGCGGCGCCCGGCTGCTGCTGCGCGGCGTCGGCGCCGGCCACCACCCGCGCGGCGGCAGCGTCCACCTGCGGCTCTGGACCGCCGAACGCCTCGCCGACTACGCCGGCGCCACCGCGCTCACCGGCTCCTGGCTGGAACGCTACGCCCGCGCCCTCGGCGCCAAGGTCGGCCCCGAAGTGGACCTGCACTCCCTGCCCCCGGTCACCGGCCTGCTCAAACTCGGCCGCGGCTGCGCCATCGAGTCCGAGGTGGACCTCAGCGGGCACTGGCTCGACGGCGACCGCCTCGTCATCGGCCCGATCCGGGTCGGCGCGGGCGCCGTCGTCGGCACCCGCAGCATGCTGCTCCCCGGCGCCCGCATCGGCAAGCGCGCCGAGATCGCCCCCGGCTCCGCGGTCGTCGGCCAGGTCCCCACCGGCCAGCGCTGGGGCGGCGCCCCCGCCGTCAAACTCGGCCGCGCCAAACGCAACTGGCCCCAGGAACGCCCGCCGCGCGGACTGTTCTGGCGGGCCGCCTACGGAGCGGCCGGATTCGGCCTCACCGCCCTGCCTCTGCTCGCCGCCGTGCCCGCCCTGCTCGTCCTCGGCCGGTTCGTCCCCGCCGGAGCGGGACTCGGCGAAGCCCTCGGCGGCGCCCTGCTCGCCGTGGTCCCCGCCGCCCTCGCGTTCGGATGCACGTATGCCCTGCTGCTCCTGGCCGCCGTCCGGCTGCTCAGCCTCGGGCTGCGCACCGGCACCCACCCCACCCACAGCCGCGTCGGCTGGCAGGCGTGGACCGTCACCCAGCTGATGGACCTGGCCCGCGCCACCCTCTTCCCGCTCTACGCCGGGCTGATCACCCCGGTCTGGCTGCGGCTGCTCGGCATGAAGATCGGCCGGGGCGCGGAGGTGTCCACCGTCCTGGCGCTGCCCAGCCTCACCACCGTCGGCGAAGGCGCCTTCCTCGCCGACGACACCCTCACCGCCCCCTACGAGCTCGGCGGCGGCTGGATGCGCATAGGGCACTCCGCGATCGGCCGCCGCGCCTTCCTCGGCAACTCCGGCATGGCCGCCCCCGGCCGCACCGTCCCCGACGACGGGCTGGTGGGCGTGCTGTCCGCCGCGCCGAAGAAGGCCAAGAAGGGCAGCTCCTACCTGGGCCTGCCGCCCGTCCGGCTGCCCCGCTCCGCGGCCGCCGCCGACCACAGCCGGACCTACGAGCCGCCCGCGCGCCTGCTCTGGGCCCGCGGCGCGGTCGAGCTGTGCCGGCTCCTGCCCGTCTTCGGCTCGGCCGCGCTCGCCGTGCTCACCGCGGCGGCGCTGTGCGCGCTCGCCGGACCCGCCGGCCTCGGCACCGCGGGCGCCGCCCTGCTCTCCGGAGCCGTCCTGCTGCTCGCGGGAGCGGTGGCCTGCGCCGTCTCGATCGCCGCGAAATGGCTGCTGGTCGGCCGGCACCGGACGGGCGAGCACCCGCTGTGGAGCGGCTTCGTCTGGCGCAACGAGCTCGCCGACACCTTCGTCGAGGTCCTGGCCGTGCCCTGGCTGGCCGGATCCGTCCCCGGCACGCCGCTGCTGTCGCTGTGGCTGCGCGGCCTCGGAGCCCGCGTGGGCCGGGGCGTGTGGTGCGAGAGCTACTGGCTGCCCGAGACCGACCTGGTCGAGCTGGGCGACGGCGTCAGCGTGAACCGCGGCTGCGTGGTGCAGACCCACCTCTTCCACGACCGGATCTTGAGGACGGATACTGTGGTCCTCCGCGAGGGCGCCACCCTGGGCCCCGGCGGAATCGTCCTGCCCGGCACCACGGTCGGGGCACGCAGCACCCTGGGCCCCGCCTCCCTCGTGATGGCGGGGGAGTCCGTCCCCGCCGACACCCGCTGGCTGGGCAATCCGATCGAGGCGTGGCGGTCCTGAGGGCGGCGCCGCACCGGCCGCCCGCGCCGGCGGCGGCCGGCCCCCGGCGGACCGGCACGGCGTACGACCAGAGCACAGCGCAGGGAGCGGAAGCGGCAGTGAGCGGCCAGACCACAACGGCATCGGACCCGTACTTCCCGGCCAACGGCGACGCCCGTTACCGCGTGCACCGGTACGAGATCGCCCTGGACTACCGCCCCGGCCCCAACCGGCTCTCCGGCACGGCCCGGCTCAGCGCGATCGCCGGACGGGGAGCGCTCACCGAGTTCCAGCTGAACCTGGCCGACTTCAAACTGGGCCGCGTCCTGGTCAACGGGCGGGCCGCGCACTACGCCCACCGCGGCGGCCGGCTGCGCGTCCGCCCCGCCAAGCCGCTGCCCGCCGGAGCCGCCTTCACGGTGGACGTGCACTGGGCGGGCAATCCCAAGCCCGTACGCAGCCCCTGGGGCGGCCTCGGCTGGGAGGAGCTGACCGACGGCGCGCTCGTCGCCAGCCAGCCCGTCGGCGCGCCCTCCTGGTACCCGTGCAATGACCGGCCCGCCGACAAAGCCTCGTACCAGATCTCCGTCAACACCCCCTCGCCCTACACGGTCGTGGCCGGCGGCCGGCTGCTCACCCGCACCACCAGGGCCAGCACGACCACCTGGGTGTACGAGCAGCCCGCGCCCACCTCCAGCTATCTGGTCGGGCTGTCCATCGGCATGTACCAGACGGTGCTGCTGGGCGACCCGGGCCTGGACGGCGTCGCGCAGACCGCCCACGTCCCGGCGCACCTGCTGCCCCGCTTCTCGCGCGACTTCGCCCGGCAGCCCGCGATGATGCGGCTGTTCGAGGAGCTGTTCGGGCCCTACCCCTTCGGGGAGTACGCGGTGGTCGTCGCGGACGAGGAACTGGACGTACCGGTGGAGGCCCAGGGCCTCTCCCTCTTCGGCACCAACCACGTGGACGGCGCCCGGGGCTCCGAGCGGCTCGTCGCCCACGAGCTGGCGCACCAGTGGTTCGGCAACAGCGTGACCATCGCCGACTGGCGGCACATCTGGCTGAACGAGGGCTTCGCGAAGTACGCCGAATGGCTCTGGTCGGAACGCTCCGGCGGCCGCACCGCCCACGAGCGCGCCGCCACCGCGCACCGGATGCTGCTCGCGCACCCGCAGGACCTCCGGCTGGTCGACCCGGGCCGCAAGCAGATGTTCGACGACCGCCTCTACGAGCGCGGCGGCCTGGTCCTGCACGCCGTGCGCCGCGCCCTGGGGGAGGAGGCGTTCTTCCGCATGCTGCGCGACTGGGCCACGGTGTACCGCCACGGGGTGGTGACCACCGCCGCCTTCACCACCCACGTGGCCCGCTACGCGAGCGAGCCGCTGGACGACCTGTACTCGGCCTGGCTGTACGAGGCCCCGCTCCCGCCGCTGCCGGTCTAGCGGCACGGTCCAGAGGCAGCCCGGCGGCGGGCTAGCTCTGCCGGGTCCAGCGCTGGGACGCCTCGCCTCCGCAGGACTTGGTGACCAGGCCGCTGGCCATGCCGAGGTCCAGACAGCCGCCGCCGTAGTCACTGCGGAGGGTGCCGCCGGAGCCCGTGCGCCAGATCCTGCCGATGTCCTGGGCGCAGTCCCCGACGAAGACGGCCTGGCCGAGGCCGTTGGAGTACAGGCAGCCGCCGCTCTCCTGGTTCACCAGCTTGAAGCCGCCGTCCGGCCGGCCCTGCACGGTCCAGCGGGCCGAGCCGTCGCCGCAGTCCCCGTGGTCCGCCGCCCCGAAGACCTGGGTCACGCACTGGCTGTTGTTGCCGTTGCGGTAGCGGCCGGTGCCGGAGGCGGGGGGCTGGGGCGGCGGGGTCGCCGCCGGTTTCGTGGCTCCGCCGCCGGCCGGGGGACGGGTGGCGCCCGTGCCCCCGCTCGCGGGGTTCGTGACGCCGCCCGGGCCGGGGTTCGTACCGGGACCGGTGCCGGGACCGGGTCCAGGGCCGGGGCCGGCTCCGGTGCCCGCGCCGGGCCCGCCCGCGGCCGGGACAGGGACCCCCGGGACGGCGCCCGGGAGCTGTGCCGCCGGGTCCTGGCCGGGAGACTGCGCGGGGGAGGCCGTACCCGAGGGGCTTCCCGAGGCCGGGGGCAGAGCGGGACCGGCGGGGGCCGTCGCCGGGGCGGCGCCGGGGGTGGCGCCCGCCTCGGTGCGCTGCGGCATCACGTACGGCAGGTACTGGACGGCGAGGGTGGTGCCGCCCGCGACCACGACCACGGGGAGAACGGCGAGAAAGATCCGGGTCCGGCGGCTCCGGCGGCGCGGTTCGGGGGCCACTACGGGAACCGGAACGACCGCGGGCCCCTTCTCGGGCCCCTTCTCGGGCTCCGCCTCCGCCTCCGGCTCCTCCGCCTGCTGCGCGCCGCCGCCGAGCGGCAGCGTGGGCACGTCGACGTCCTGCACGTGCGCGGCGAACGCGGCCCGCTCGGCCAGCCGCGCGGCGACCGCCGCGGGCCACAGCGGCTCCGCGAAGGGCCCGCGCCGCGCGGCGGCCTCGACCAGCTCCGCCGCGCCGGGCCGCTCGTCCGGGTCCTTGGCCAGGCAGGCCGCCACCAGCTCGGCCAGCTCCGCATCCAGCTCCCGCAGGGGCTCCAGGTCGGGTTCCTCGTGGACGATGCGGTAGAGCACGCCGTGCCCCGACTCGTCCCCGAAGGGCGGCCGGCCGCAGGCCGCGTAGGCGAGCACCGACCCGAGCGCGAACACATCGGCCGCGCCGCTCAGCCGCTTGGCCCCGGTGGCCTGCTCGGGCGCCATGTAGGCGGGGGTGCCGACGACCATCCCGGTCCGCGTCAGCTGGCTCTGCTCGGCGGCCCGCGCGACGCCGAAGTCGATCAGGGTCAGCCCCTCGCGCGTGAGCATGACATTCGACGGCTTGAGGTCCCGGTGCACCATGTCCAGCGCGTGTACGGCGGCCAGCCCGGCCGCGGCCTCCCGCAGCAGGAGCCACAGGGCGGGCGCGGGTAAGGGGCCGCCGTGCAGCCCGATGACCTCGCGCAGGGTGAGCCCGGGGACGTAGGCGGTCGCGAACCACGGGGGCCGCGCCGTACGGTCCCCGGCCAGCAGCGGCGCGGTGGCGTCGGCGGGCAGCTTGGCGAGGTTGTCCAGCTCGTGCCCGAAGCGCCGCAGGAAGTCGGTGTCCTCCCCGACGACGGAGGCGAGCAGCTGCTTGACGGCGACGTACCGCCCGTCCAGCACCCCCAGGTACACCCGGCCCATGCCACCGGCCCCGAGCCGCCCCACGAGCGGGATCGGCCCGATCCGCGCCGGATCCTCCGCCTCCAGCGGCTCGGCCCCGCTCCCCGCCAGCTCCACCACGTCTGCCCCGCCCGGCCTAGAAAGAGTTTCCAGGAATCTAACCCGATGATCCCGACGGGGCAACGCGCCTGGTCGCCGGGCGAGTTGGCCGGGCCGTCCGCCCCTCGGGCCACCCGCGCCACCGTGTCCGCGGGAGCCCCAGCGGCCCCCCTGGGCAGATCGCTCAGAGCCGTGAGAACCATTACATTCCTCCCTCAAATCACCCTTTTGGGGCAATCATGGTGGGCGGTAACTGTCGTAGATGAGCCGCGTGAGCGGCCCGCGCCCGCCGGTGCTCGTGACCGGTCGGCGCCACTGGGAGTGACATGGGACGCGTGCGCGACTGGACGGGCAACCCCCGGATCGCTCTGCCGCTGGCCGGCGGAGCGGTCGTACTCGGACTGGGCGGCCTCTACGCCACCGGTCTCGTGGCCGGGGCCGACATCGACCAGGGCACGCACGTCCGCGGCGTCGACATAGGCGGCATGAGCCGCGCGCAGGCCCGGCAGGCCGTGGAGCGCGAGCTCGGCCTCGCCGCCGCGGCCCCCGTCGCGATGAAGATCGGCGACCACGAGGAAAGGGCCGATCCCGCCTCCCTCGGGCTCTCGCTCGACACCGCCGCCACCGTCGACCGCGCCGTCCGCAAGGGCCACGACCCCGTCACCGTCATCGGCGGACTCTTCGCCTCCGGCGACCGCGAGATCCAGCCGGTGATCCGGATGGACGAGGGCACCGCCCGCGCCGCCGTCGGCCGTATCGCCGAGGACACCGGGCGGCAGCCCCGCGACGGCGTGATCGCCTTCGACGCGGGCGCCGCCAAGGCCGTCGCCCCCGTCACCGGCATCACCCTCGTCCAGGACCGCGCCCTCACCACCCTGCGCGACGCTTACCTGCGGCCCGCCGCCGGGCCCGTCGTCCTGCCCGTCGAGCGCACCGAGCCGCGCGTGGACGCCGAGGAGACCGGACGGGCCATGCGCCAGTTCGCCCAGCCCGCCATGTCCGGGCCGGTGTCCCTCACCGTCGCCGGGCGCAGCATGTCCCTGACCCCCGCCGTCATCGGCGAGCACCTCACGATGAAGCCCGACGCCCAGGGCCGCCTGGAGCCCGCCCTGGACTCCAAGGGCCTGCTGGCCGAGCCCGCCGTCGCCCGCCCCGTCCAGGAGGTGACCCGCCCGCCGCGCGACGCCGAGCCGACGGTGGACGCCGCGGGCCGCGTCGTCCTGGCCGCGCAGAGCCGCGAGGGCCGCAAGGTCACCCAGGAGGCGCTGCACGACGCCGTGCTGCCGCTGCTGACCCGTACGGGCGCCGCCCGCAGCGGCGAGGTCGCCACCGTGGCCGTGCCGCCGAAGCTCAGCAGCGAGAAGGCGAACCTCGGCATCAAGGAGAAGCTGTCCTCCTTCACCGTCGAATTCCCGGCCGCCCCCTACCGCAGCACCAACATCGGGCGGGCCGTGGAGCTGATCAACGGCTCGGTGGTCCAGCCCGGCCAGGAGTGGAGCTTCAACCGCACCGTCGGTGAGCGCACCCCCGAGAACGGCTTCGTCGACGGCATCATGATCAACGACGGCCAGTACGTGAAATCCCCCGGCGGCGGCGTCTCCGCGGTCGCCACCACCATGTACAACGCGGCCTTCTTCGCCGGCCTCAAGCCCGTCGAGCACGGCGCCCACTCCTTCTACATCGAGCGCTACCCCGAGGGCCGCGAGGCCACCGTCGCCTGGGGCACCCTCGACCTGCGCTGGATCAACGACTCCGGCCACCCCCTCTACGTCCAGGCCCGGTCCACCGACACCTCGCTGACCATCACCCTCCTCGGCACCAAGAAGTACGACGAGATACGCGCGACCAAGGGGCCGCGCACCAACATCACCCCGCCCGCCAAGCGCCAGGGCACCGGCCCCACCTGCGAGGTCCAGACCCCCCTGGAAGGCTTCGACGTCACCGTCGGCCGCGTGTTCGTCAACGGCGGCAAGGAGGTCAAGCGCGAGGAGTACAAGACCCACTACACCCCGCGCGACGAGGTCACCTGCACCTCCGAAGGCACCGACGCCCCCGGCGCCACGCCCGCCCCCGCCACCGCCGAGGCCCGCCGCGAGATCGTACGGGCCGCGCAGGCCACCTTCTACGCGCAGCCCGGCCTGACGCGCGGAGCCGCCGGC
>NZ_JBEYVX010000069.1:0-31346 GCF_040644195.1 Streptomyces sp. NPDC047014
ACGCCGCCCGGCGCTTCCCGATCCCGCTCGGCGGTCTCGACGAGCTCATCGACGGCGTCCTGATGGACGCTTCTACCCCTGATGGCCGCCGTCCCACCCCCGCGGGACGGTCCCCCGTGGCCGGGGTGGTTCATCGGGCCGCCGTCAGGCGACCAGCTCCTCGAAGGACTCCGCCTCGTCACGGCCGAAGCTCAGCGCCTCGTCCTCCCGCAGGCGGCGCAGGGAGCGCCAGATGCTCGACTTCACCGTGCCGACGCTGATCCCGAGGATGTCCGCGATCTCCGGGTCCGTGCGGCCCTCGTAGTAGCGCAGCACCAGCATCGTGCGCTGCGGCTCCGGGATCCGGGTCAGTGCCTGCCACAGCACCGCGCGGAGCTCCGTACCGCGCATCGCGTCCGTGTCGGAGGCCGTCTCCGGCAGCTCCTCCGTCGGGTACTCGTTGAGCTTGCGGCGGCGCCAGGCGCTGATGTGCAGGTTCGTCATGGTGCGGCGCAGGTAGCCGCCGACGGCCGCCTTGTCGCTGATCCGGTCCCAGGCGCGGTACGTGGAGAACAGCGCGCTCTGCAGCAGGTCCTCGGCCTCGTAGCGGTCACCGGTGAGGTGGAAGGCCGTCGCGTACAGCGCGGCGCGCCGCTCCTGGACGTACGCGGTGAACTCGGCCTCGGACGTGGTGGACGGGGCCGGCTGGGCGGGAACCGCCTGGTACTGGTGTGCGTCAATGGCTACGACGTGGGCCGGCCGGGGCCGGGAGACCGGTACCGAACGGGCACCCGCCCGGCGGTTCACATCGTGCAGCCGCGTGACAACCGCGCTGGTGCTGGTGCTGTGCAGCGTGTTCATCTCGCGCCCCCCGTCGTGGAGTGTGTCTGCTTCGGTTCGCTGTGCGTTGAGCTGTGCGTTGAGAAGAAGCCTGCCCGGCCGACTTAACCGGGGTGTCCGTCGACTGTCACAGCACTGTCACAGCGGCCACGGCCGTCCCCCGCGCCGACCCGGCCGGGATCCCCGCCCCCTGACGGTCGAACTCCCGACGGCCGATGGGACAGAATGAGCCCGTGCCTTTCCTGTTGCTGATCGAGGACGACGACGCCATCCGCACGGCCCTCGAACTCTCCCTGTCACGCCAGGGCCACCGTGTGGCCACCGCGGCGACGGGCGAGGACGGCCTGAAACTGCTGCGCGAGCAGCGGCCGGATCTGATCGTGCTGGACGTGATGCTGCCCGGGATCGACGGCTTCGAGGTGTGCCGGCGGATCCGGCGTACCGACCAGCTGCCGATCATCCTGCTCACCGCGCGCAGCGACGACATCGATGTCGTGGTGGGCCTGGAGTCCGGGGCCGACGACTATGTCGTCAAGCCCGTCCAGGGCCGGGTGCTCGACGCCCGCATCCGGGCCGTGCTGCGCCGCGGCGAGCGCGAGTCGAGCGATTCCGCGAGCTTCGGCTCCCTCGTCATCGACCGGGCGGCGATGACGGTGACGAAGAACGGCGAGGACCTGCAGCTGACCCCGACCGAGCTGCGGCTGCTGCTCGAACTGAGCCGCCGGCCCGGCCAGGCCCTGTCGCGCCAGCAGCTGCTGCGGCTGGTCTGGGAGCACGACTACCTGGGCGACTCGCGGCTCGTCGACGCCTGCGTGCAGCGGCTGCGGGCCAAGGTGGAGGACGTACCCTCCTCGCCCACCCTGATCCGGACCGTCCGGGGCGTCGGCTACCGCCTGGACTCCCCGCAGTGATCCGGTCGTTGCTCGCGGGCCGGCGCTGGACCAGCCTGCGGCTGCGGCTCCTCTTCGTCTTCGCGCTGGTCGCCCTGACCGCCGCCGTCTCCGCCTCCGGGATCGCCTACTGGCTCAACCGGGAGGCGGTGCTCACCCGCGTCCAGGAGGCCGCCCTCGGCGACTTCCGGCAGGAGATGCAGAACCGGGCCGCGGCCCTGCCCGCGGACCCGACGCCCGAGGAACTGCAGCGCACCGCCGAGCTGATGGCGGGCAGCAGCCCCGGCTACAGCGTGCTGCTGGTCGAGACGGGCAAGGACAACCGGCTGATGTACGGGGCTGCCGGGCCGGACAACTTCCGGCTGGCCGACGTACCGAAGTCCCTCCAGCACGCGGTGAACGACCGGCAGAAGACCACCGCGGCCAACGACGCCGAGTACCACATGTACTGGCAGCGGACGAAGCCGCGCGGCAACCCCTACCTCGTCGGCGGGACCCGCATCGTGGGAGGCGGGCCGACCGGCTACATGTACAAGTCGCTCGCCCAGGAGCGGGACGACCTGAACGCGCTGGCCTGGTCCCTGACCATCGCGACCGGCCTGGCCCTGCTCGGCTCCGCGCTGCTCGCGCAGGCCGCTGCCCGTACGGTGCTCAAGCCCGTGCAGCGGCTGGGGGACGCGGCGCGCCGGCTCGGCGAGGGCGAACTCGACCACCGGCTGGACGTGTCGGGCACCGACGAACTGGCCGATCTGTCGCACACGTTCAACAAGACGGCCGAGGCGCTGGAGAAGAAGGTCGCGGACATGAGCGCGCGGGAGGAGTCCAGCCGGCGCTTCGTCGCGGACATGTCCCACGAGCTGCGGACGCCGCTGACCGCGCTGACGGCTGTCGCGGAGGTGCTGGAGGAGGAGGTCGACGACCTCGACCCGATGATCGCGCCGGCGGTCGGGCTGGTCGTCAGCGAGACGCGCCGCCTGAACGACCTCGTGGAGAACCTGATGGAGGTCACCCGCTTCGACGCGGGCACGGCCAGGCTGGTCCTCGACGACGTGAACGTGGCCGACCAGGTCACGGCGTGCATCGACGCCCGCGCCTGGCTCGACGCCGTCGAACTCGACGCGGCGCGCGACATCATGGTGCGCCTGGACCCGCGGCGGCTCGACGTCATCCTCGCGAACCTGATCGGCAACGCCCTCAAGCACGGCGGCTCGCCGGTGCGGGTGTCGGTGTCGGTGGCGGGGGACTGGCTGGTGATCGCGGTGCAGGACAACGGGCCGGGCATCCCGGAGGAGGTCCTGCCGCACGTCTTCGACCGCTTCTACAAGGCGAGCGCGTCGCGGCCGAAGTCGGACGGCAGCGGGCTCGGCCTGTCGATCGCGATGGAGAACGCGCACATCCACGGCGGGGACATCACCGCGGCCAATGTGGAGGGCGCCGGGGCGCTGTTCACGCTGCGGCTGCCGCTGGACGTGGGAAAGGTGATCACGGGTGAGGGGGACCGGGATGCGTAGGGCGCTGCCGGTGGGGGTGCCGGCCGTACTGGCCCCGCTCGTCGGGATCGCGCTGCTGGCGACGTCGGGCTGCGGGATCCGGGCGACGACCGTACCGGTGGACGTGGGCGCGGCCCCCTCGCGCGTCTCGTGCGACACCCCGGCGGTGCCGGGGGGCCAGACGGCGGCGGGCTTCCGGGCCGAGGTGGAGCTGGTCTGCGGCTCGCAGCTGGTGGATGTGGAGCGGGTGGTCCCGATGCCGGAGAAGGGGGCCGTACGGGATCCCGCGGTGCAGGCGGCGCAGGCGCTGCTGGTGGCGCTGGAGCGGCCGGTGTCCACGGAGGAGCGGGACGCGGGCTTCACGACCGGCGTCCCGGCCGGGCTGACGGCGGGGGCCCCGCGGGCGGGGGACCCGGCGGGCACGGTGCGGCTCAGCCGCAAGCCGGAGGATCTGCCGCCGGTGGCGCTGTCGCAGATCGTGTGCACGATGGCGGGCAACGAGGCGGTGTCCGCGGGCCAGGGCCCGGTGATCCTGGGCGGCCCGGACGCGGACCCGCCCCGCGCCTGGGAATGCACGGAATCGGTCCGCACCCGCCCGGAATCCATCCCCACCCTGGGCGAAATAGCCCGCCCCACCCCTCCACCCCGCTGAGGGCCCGGGGGCACGCGAGGCCCGCCTGATGCCGCAGTAGGGATCCGCAGCGGAGACGGCATCGGCCCCCCGAGCGGGGCTCGGGGGGCCGGTGGGGTGGGCCGGGCCGGACGGGGCTCGGCCCGGGATCAGAGGCCCATGGCTGCCGACAGGTCCTTCTTGATCGCGTCCAGGAGTTCCTGGGCCGTGGTGCGGGCCGCCGGGAGGGAGGCCGCGGCGGGGACCGGGACGACCACCTCCAGGTAGCACTTGAGCTTGGGCTCCGTGCCCGACGGGCGGCAGATGACGCGGGCCTTGTACGCGCCGTCGAGGTAGTAGCGCAGGCCGTCCGTCGGGGGCAGCGTGGCCGTGCCCCGGGCCAGGTCCTCCGCCGAGACCACCCGCAGGCCCGCCAGGGACACCGGCGGGGCCTCCCGCAGGGCCGCCATCGCCGAGGCGATCACCGAGAGGTCGGAGACCCGTACCGACAGCTGGTCCGTGGCGTGCAGCCCGTGGGCCACCGCCAGGTCGTCCAGCAGGTCCGTCAGGGTGCGTCCCTGTTCCTTGAGCTCCGACGCCAGCTCCGCCACCAGCAGGGCCGCCGTGACGCCGTCCTTGTCGCGGACGCCCTCCGGGTCCACGCAGTAGCCGAGCGCCTCCTCGTAGCCGTAGCGCAGGCCCTCCACGCGCGCGATCCACTTGAAGCCGGTCAGGGTCTCCTCGTGGCCGACGCCCGCCGCCGCCGCGATCCGGCCGAGCAGGCTGGAGGAGACGATCGACTCCGCGAAGACCCCCGTCGCGCCCTTGCCGGCCAGGTGCGCCGCCAGCAGCGCGCCCACCTCGTCGCCGCGCAGCATCCGCCAGCCGTCGGCGGTCGGCACCGCCACCGCGCAGCGGTCCGCGTCGGGGTCGTTCGCGATCACGATGTCCGGCTGCACCTCGGCCGCCGTGGCGAAGGCCAGGTCCATCGCGCCCGGCTCCTCCGGGTTGGGGAAGGCCACCGTCGGGAAGGCCGGGTCCGGCTCGGCCTGGGCCGCGACAAGGACCGGCTCCGGGAAGCCGTGGCGGGCGAAGGCGGCCGTCACCACGTCCTTGCCGACGCCGTGCATGGCCGTGTAGACGGTCCGTACGCCGCGCGGGGACCCGGGGGTCAGCACCGCGTCCGTACGCTCCAGGTAGGCGGCCAGGACCTCGTCGCCCAGGGTCTCCCAGCCGGAGTCCGGGCGGGGCACCGAGGCGAGGGTGTCGACCCGGGCGATCTCCGCCGCGATGCCGGCGTCCGCCGGGGAGACGATCTGCGAGCCGTCGCCCAGGTACACCTTGTAGCCGTTGTCCCGGGGCGGGTTGTGGCTCGCGGTCACCTCGACGCCGGCGACGGCGCCCAGGTGCCTTATGGCGTACGCGAGGACGGGCGTGGGCAGCGGGCGGGGCAGGACGGCCGCGCGCAGCCCGGCGCCGGTCATGACGGCCGCGGTGTCGCGGGCGAAGTCCGCCGACTTGTAGCGGGCGTCGTAGCCGACGACGACCAGGCCGCCGGCGTGGCCCTCGGCCCTGAGGTAGGCCGCGAGGCCCGCCGCGGCCCGGATGACCACGCTCCGGTTCATCCGCATCGGACCCGCGCCGATCTCGCCGCGCAGTCCGGCGGTGCCGAACTGGAGGGTGCCGGAGAACCGGTCGGCGAGCTCCGCCGTGTCGCCCGCGTCGAGGAGCGCGGCGAGCTCGGCCGCCGTCTCCGGGTCCGGGTCCTCCGCCAGCCAGGCCCGGGCCCGGGTGATCAGGTCGTCCTGTTCCTGCACTACTTCCGCCTTCGCTCTCGTACGGTCGTCGCCCGGGGCCTCAGATGCGGGCGAGGACCTGGGTCAGCAGCTTGCCCATGCGCGCGGCCGAGTCGCGGCCGGCCTGCAGGACCTCTTCGTGGTTCAGCGGCTCGCCGGAGATGCCCGCGGCCAGGTTGGTGACCAGGGAGATGCCCAGCACCTCGGCGCCGGCCTCACGGGCGGCGATGGCCTCCAGCACGGTGGACATGCCGACCAGGTCGGCGCCCATGACGCGGATCATGTTGATCTCGGCCGGGGTCTCGTAGTGCGGGCCGGGGAACTGCACGTAGACGCCCTCTTCGAGGGAGGGGTCGATGTCCTTGCACATCGCGCGCAGCTTCGGCGAGTACAGGTTCGTGAGGTCCACGAAGTTCGCGCCGATGATCGGCGAGGTGGCCGTCATGTTGATGTGGTCGCTGATCAGGACCGGCTGGCCGGGCTGCATGCCCTGGCGCAGACCGCCGCAGCCGTTGGTCAGCACGACGGTCTTGCAGCCGGCGGCGACGGCGGTGCGGACACCGTGGGCGACGGCGGCGACGCCGCGGCCCTCGTAGTAGTGGGTGCGGCCGAGGAAGACCAGCGCGCGCTTGTCGCCGATCTTGTACGAGCGGACCTTGCCGCCGTGCCCTTCGACGGCGGCCGGCGGGAAGCCGGGCAGCTCGGTGACGAGGAACTCGGCCTCGGGAGCGCCCAGGGCCTCGGCGGCGGGGGCCCAGCCGGAGCCCATCACGAGGGCGACATCGTGGGTCTCGGCGCCGGTGAGCTCCCGCAGGCGGGCGGCCGCGGCGTCGGCGGCGGCGGTGGGATCGGTAACAGATGCGTTCACGCAGACGAGCGTAGCCGCTCATTGCCTACGCGCGTAGATGGCGCAGCTCACGGTGTTCGGATCGTTGCCTTGTCGTTTCCGACCAATGGTCCCGGGCCCGCCCGGGAAGGCGCTGGCCAGGGGCTCGGCGGGGGCCCGGCCGAGGCTCGGCGGAAGCTCAGCAGGGGCGCTTGCGCAGTTCCATCACATAGTCGTGCGGGGCCCCGGCGGACTCGGCGGCGTCCGCGATCTCGCCCAGGTAGCGCGCGGAGGGCAGGCCGCCCTCGTAGCCGTTCAGTACGTAGCACCAGGCGGCTTCCTCGCCGTCCAGGGTGTGCACCCGGATCCGCATGCGCCGGTAGATGTCGAGGCCGACGCCCTCCCAGCGGTCCATGGAGTCCTCGTCGAGCGGGGCGATGTCGTAGAGGGCGACGAAGACCTGGTGCCGGGGCGCCTCCACGATCGTGGCGAGGGAGCCCTCCCAGCCCATCTGCTCGCCGCCGAAGGTCAGCCGCCAGTCGTTGATCCAGCCCGTGCCGCGCAGCGGCGAATGGGGAGCGCGGCGCGTCATCAGCCGCGGGTCGAGGTTGCCGGCGTAGGCGGCGTAGAGCGACATGAGGTCGAGGGTACGGGAGGGGCGGCCGTGGACGTGTGCCAGGCGGAGGTACACCCGGACGGAGTCCGCGGCGGGGGACCGGGCGCGAAGCACCGTGGAGCGTGCGGGACAATGGAGCACGGAATGCATCCCCCGGGGAGACCCCCCGGACCGCCGGCCGGGGCGGCAGCCGGCCGGGTAGACGTGAGGCGGACTTTTCGTGACCCGGATCGTGATCATCGGCGGCGGACCCGGCGGGTATGAGGCAGCCCTGGTGGGTGCCCAGCTCGGCGCGGAGGTGACCGTCGTGGACTGCGACGGCCTGGGCGGGGCCTCGGTCCTCACCGACTGCGTGCCCTCCAAGACCCTGATCGCGACCGCCGAGGTGATGACCACCTTCGACTCCTCCTACGAGGAGCTGGGGATCATCGTCGCCGACGACACCCCGCACATCGAGCAGGCGGCGCGGGTGGTCGGCGTGGACCTCGGCAAGGTGAACCGGCGTGTCAAGCGCCTGGCGCTCGCCCAGTCGCACGACATCACCGCGTCCGTCACCCGGGCCGGTGCCAAGGTCATGCGCGGCCGCGGCAAGCTGGGCGGCCCGCAGGGCATCGACGGCACGCGGGACGTCATCGTCACCGCCGCCGACGGCACCGAGACGATCCTGACGGCGGACGCCGTCCTCATCGCCACCGGCGGCACCCCGCGCGAGATCCCCGACGCCCAGCCCGACGGCGAGCGCATCCTGAACTGGACCCAGGTCTACGACCTGGAGGAGCTGCCCGAAGAGCTGATCGTGGTCGGCTCCGGTGTCACCGGCGCCGAGTTCGCGGGCGCGTACCAGGCCCTCGGCTCCCGGGTCACGCTCGTCTCCTCCCGCGACCGGGTGCTGCCGGGCGAGGACCCGGACGCGGCCGCCGTCCTGGAGGACGTCTTCCGCCGCCGCGGCATGAACGTCGTGGGCCGCTCCCGCGCCGAGTCCGCGAAGCGGGTCGGGGACCGGGTGGAGGTCACCCTCTCGGACGGCCGGGTGCTCACCGGCACCCACTGCCTGATGGCGGTCGGCGCGATCCCGAACACGCAGAACATGAACCTTGAGGAGTCCGGGGTCCGGCTCAAGGACTCCGGGCACATCTGGACCGACAAGGTCTCGCGCACCTCCGCGCCCGGCGTGTACGCCGCCGGTGACGTCACGGGCGTCTTCGCGCTGGCGTCCGTCGCGGCGATGCAGGGGCGCATCGCGATGTACCACTTCCTGGGCGACGCGGTGACCCCGCTGAACCTCAAGACGGTCTCCTCGAACGTCTTCACCGACCCCGAGATCGCCACCGTCGGCTACACGCAGGCGGACGTGGACGCGGGCAAGATCGACGCCCGCGTGGTGAAGCTGCCGCTGCTGCGCAACCCGCGGGCCAAGATGCAGGGCATCCGGGACGGCTTCGTGAAGATGTTCTGCCGTCCGGGCACCGGGATCGTCGTCGGCGGTGTGGTCGTCTCCCCGCGCGCGAGCGAGCTGATCCACCCCATCTCGATCGCGGTCGACAACAATCTGACGGTCGAGCAGATCGCAAAAGCGTTCACCGTGTACCCCTCGCTGTCGGGTTCGATCGCGGAGGTCGCCCGCCAGCTGCACACCCGGAAGGCGGCCGGGGAGGCGTAGGCCGCTCCAATCGCCGCACTCCGCAAGGGGTTTGGGGCGGGGCGCCGGACCGTGGTGAGAAGTTCACGCAAGCCTCGTGCCGCGTATACCACTAGTCGCCCCGCCGTATGGACAACTTCGGAATTCCGGCGCAAAGAGCTGAAAGCAGACGGTCGTTGGGGTTACTGTCAGTTTCGTGTTCGCTGCAGAACGTCGCCAATTGATCCTCGAAATGGTGCGGGCCAACGGAGCGGTGTCGCTCCGGGAGCTCGCCCGCGTCGTCCAGACCTCCGAAGTGACCGTACGACGGGACGTGCGGGCGCTGGAGGCCGAAGGACTCCTCGACCGCCGGCATGGCGGTGCGGTGCTGCCGGGCGGGTTCACCCGTGAATCCGGCTTCCCGCAAAAGTCCCATCTCGCGACGGCGGAGAAGACCGCCATTGCCGATGTCGCGGCCGGCCTCGTCGAAGAGGGCGAGGCCGTCGTCGTCGGCGCGGGCACCACGACGCAGGAGCTGGCCCGTCGGCTCGCCCGCGTGCCCGGCCTGACCGTCGTGACCAACTCCCTCCTGGTCGCCCAGGCGCTGGCCCATGCCAACCGGGTCGAGGTCGTGATGACGGGCGGCACCCTGCGCGGCTCCAACTACGCCCTCGTGGGCAGTGGCGCCGAGCAGTCCCTCCAGGGGCTCCGGGTCTCGCGTGCCTTCCTCTCGGGCAGCGGGCTGACCGCCGAGCGCGGTCTGTCCACGTCCAACATGCTCTCCGCGAGCGTGGACCGGGCGCTGGTGCAGGCGGCGGCCGAGGTGGTGGTCCTGGCGGACCACACGAAGCTCGGCACCGACACCATGTTCCAGACGGTGCCGACGGACGTGATGACCCGCCTGGTCACGGATGAGCCCCCGCCGCACGACGACCGCGCCGCGACGGAACTCCAGGCCCTCGCGGACCAGGGCGTCCAGATCACGGTGGCGGGCGGCACGGCCGCCGGCGGCGTGGACGGCATGGGTGCCCGCCGCCCGCGCCGCGAGTCCCCCCTCCCGGTCCAGCGCCGGGGCGGCCCCACGGCCCAGCTCCGCAGCGCCTCCCCCCTCCCGGACCCGGGCGAACGGGAACGCGCCCGGGTGGCGGACATGCGGCGGCGGTAGCCTCCGGCCGCGCGGAGTCCCCGGCCGCGCGGAGCCCCGTACAACGCGACAGGCCCCCAGGACTCGAACGGTCCTGGGGGCCTGTCGCGTGCCGGCCGGGGCCGGGGTCAGTCCTTGATCTCGCAGATCGTGGCGCCCGAGGTGATCGAGGCGCCGACGTCCGCCGTGAGGCCGACGATCGTGCCGGAGCGGTGCGCGTTCAGCGGCTGCTCCATCTTCATGGCCTCCAGGACGACGACCAGGTCGCCCTCGTTGACCTGCTGGCCCTCCTCCACCGCGACCTTGACGATCGTGCCCTGCATCGGGGAGGCCAGGGTGTCGCCGGAGGCGGCCGGGCCGGACTTCTTCGCGGCGCGGCGCTTCGGCTTCGCGCCGCCCGCGGCGGCCGTACGGGCCAGGGTCATGCCGAGCGAGGACGGGAGGGAGACCTCCAGGCGCTTGCCGCCGACCTCGACGACCACCGTCTCGCGGCCCGGCTCGTCCTCGGTGTCCTCGGCGGCCGGAGCCGTGAAGGCCGGGATCTCGTTGACGAACTCGGTCTCGATCCAGCGGGTGTAGACCGTGAACGGGTTGCCGTCGGCCGGCGCGAACGCCGGGTCCACGACCACCGCGCGGTGGAACGGGATGGCCGTGGCCATGCCCTCCACCTCGAACTCGGCGAGCGCGCGGGCGGCGCGCTGGAGCGCCTGCTCGCGGGTGGCGCCGGTGACGATCAGCTTGGCCAGCAGGGAGTCCCAGGCCGGGCCGATGACCGAGCCGGACTCGACGCCCGCGTCCAGGCGGACACCGGGGCCGGTCGGCGCGACGAACTTGGTGACGGTGCCGGGCGCGGGCAGGAAGTTGCGGCCCGGGTCCTCGCCGTTGATGCGGAACTCGATGGAGTGACCGCGCAGGACCGGGTCCCCGTAGCCGAGCTCCTCGCCGTCGGCGATGCGGAACATCTCGCGGACGAGGTCGATGCCGGCGACCTCCTCGGTGACCGGGTGCTCGACCTGGAGGCGGGTGTTGACCTCCAGGAAGGAGATCAGGCCGTCCGCGGAGACCAGGAACTCGACCGTTCCGGCGCCGACGTACCCGGCCTCCTTGAGGATGGCCTTGGACGCGGCGTACAGCTCGGCGTTCTGAGCCTCGGTCAGGAACGGCGCCGGGGCCTCCTCCACCAGCTTCTGGTGGCGGCGCTGGAGGGAGCAGTCACGGGTGGAGACGACGACCACGTTGCCGTGGGAGTCGGCCAGGCACTGGGTCTCGACGTGGCGCGGCTTGTCGAGGTAGCGCTCGACGAAGCACTCGCCGCGGCCGAAGGCGGCGACGGCCTCGCGGACGGCGGAGTCGTAGAGCTCCGGCACCTCTTCGAGGGTGCGGGCGACCTTGAGGCCGCGGCCGCCACCGCCGAAGGCCGCCTTGATGGCGATCGGCAGGCCGTGCTCCTTGGCGAAGGCGACGACCTCGTCGGCCCCCGAGACCGGGTCCGGCGTACCGGCCACCAGCGGGGCGCCGGCGCGCTGCGCGATGTGGCGGGCGGCCACCTTGTCGCCGAGGTCGCGGATGGCCTGCGGCGGCGGGCCGATCCAGGTCAGGCCGGCGTCGAGCACGGCCTGGGCGAACTCGGCGTTCTCGGACAGGAATCCGTAGCCGGGGTGGATGGCATCCGCACCCGAGTCGGCGGCGGCCTGGAGGACCTTGGAGATGTCCAGGTAGCTCGCGGCCGGGGTGTCACCGCCCAACGCGAACGCTTCGTCGGCCGCGCGGACGTGCAGAGCGTCCCGGTCCGGGTCGGCGTAGACGGCTACGCTCGCGATCCCGGCGTCCCGGCAGGCCCGAGCAACGCGGACAGCGATTTCGCCACGGTTGGCGATGAGCACCTTGCGCACGATGGCTCCCTCCTTGAAACAAGCTGAGTTTAGGGACAGCCCACACGGCCTTTCGACCCTTCCCCGGTGGTGACCTTGCCCACACAGAGTGTGATGCGCGGCCCGCTCCGCCGGGGAACCCTTGTGGCGCCCCAGGTCAGGGGGATCCCCGACTGCACAGTAACCCCGCGATGCAGCCGAGGTCTCTGTCTCCCGGGTCAGCGGCCCCGGGTGATTCTTTGTCGAGTCCCTACGAACGGCCCACATTTTCTTTGCCGCCGTGCGAGGAGTTGTCCCCTTGTTTACTGATTGGTAGCTGCGTCGTCCCGCAGGGCGAACCGGGAGAACACCGTACCCACAGCCGGGCGGCGCGCGGCGGCCCCTGCGGGCGGCAGCGCGCCGGGCGTGTCCTCCGGATGGCCGCGCGGACGGCTGCGGGGGAGGCGCGGAGAGGTATTGCCGGATGCCTTGCCCGCCGCCCTACCCGTTAGTAGCCTCCAGGCGTCGAACGGGCGTATGGCATTCGGGGGGTGGGGCGTCGTGCTGCGAAGACTCGTGGCGGGGGTGGCCGCGATCGTGCTCGTCGCGGAGGCGGCGGTGCTCGTGCTCGTCCACATCGTGCTGGGCCGGACCACGGCGAACCAGTCCATGTCCATCGCGGGCAGCGATCCGGAGGTCATGTCCAGGGCGACCTACGCCCTGGGCGCGGGCATGGGCGCCTTCCTCCTGCTGTGCGCCGTCCTCGCCGCCGTCACCGCGCTGCGCGACCGGGCCCCGGGCCGCCCCGCCCGCGTCGTGCTCGTCACCGCCGCCGTCACCCACGCGGTGCTCGGCGTCCTCACCGTGGCCCTCGTCGGCTGGGCCGCCTTCGCGGCGATGATGCTGATCCTCTGCCTGCTGGTCCTGACCCTGACCCTCTACGCCGACGGACGCGCGGGCCCGTCGGACACCGCAAGCCCGGCGGACACCGCGGGCGGCAAGGGGCTCAGGCCCACAAGTCCGTGATCGACACGCCCAGTTCGCCCAGCAGCGAGCGCAGCAGCGGCAGGGACAGCCCGATCACATTGCCCGGGTCCCCGTCGATGCCGTCGAGGAACGGCGCCGACAGCCCGTCCAGGGTGAACGCCCCCGCCACGTGCAGCGGTTCACCGCTCGCCACGTACGCCGCGACCTCCGCGTCCGTCGGCTCGCCGAAGCGGACCGTCGTCGAGGCCGTCGCCGAGACCTGGCGTCCGCTCACCGTGTCGATCACGCAGTGCCCGGTCCGCAGCACACCCGCGCGCCCGCGCATCGCCTTCCAGCGCGCGGTGGCCTCGTCGGCGTCGGCCGGCTTGCCCAGCGCCTCGCCGTCCAGTTCCAGCACCGAGTCGCAGCCGATCACCAGGGAGCCCGCGGCCTCGTCCAGGGCCGCCACGACGCCCGCCTTCGCCTCGGCCAGTGCCAGGGCCAGCAGCGCCGGCTCCTCGTGCTCCAGGGTGTCCTCGTCGAAGCCGCTCACGATCACGTGCGGGGCGAGCCCGGCCTGCCGCAGCAGGTTCAGCCGGGCGGGGGAGGCGGAGGCGAGGACGAGCCGGCGCACGTCAGGGCGCTGAGGGGTGGCAGTCATGGGGCCATCGTAGGGGCGCCGCGCGCGCCCTCAGAAGTGGCCCACTCCCAGGACGTAGACCACCACGAGCATGGCGAGGGCGAGCACCAGGCTCAGCCGCCGGATCATCGCCTGCGCGTCGCGCATGTCCTTGGGCGGCTCGTTCTTCGGGTCGGACCACAGCATGCTCCGATCCTGGCCCCGAGGACGGGTGCGGCGCCTGAGTACGGGTACTCAGGCCGCCGCACCCGTCATGACTACCCGGGCCAGTACGTACGCCCCCAGGCCCGCGGCCCCGGCTGCGGCAGCCGGCGCCGGGCCACCCGGGCGGGGGTGGACCACTCGTCCGCGACCGGCGGGGCACCCGGCGCCACCGCGGCCAGGGCCGCCGCGCGTGCCTGGACCACCGCCAGGGCGGCGGCCAGCTCCTCCGGGGTCGGGTTGCCCTTGACGACCTTGATCACCACAGAGACCTCCTGGCGGGCTAGAGGGGGATGTTGCCGTGCTTCTTCGGCGGCAGGGACTCCCGCTTCGTCCGCAGCTGGCGCAGCCCCCGGACCACGTGCGAGCGGGTCTCGGACGGCATGGCCACCGCGTCGATGTACCCGCGCTCGGCGGCCGTGTACGGGTTGAGCAGCGCGTCCTCGTACTCGGTGATCAGCCGGGCCCGGACGGCCTCCACGTCCTCACCGGCGGCCTCCGCCTCGGCGAGGGTGCGCCGGTGCAGGATGTTGACCGCGCCCTGCGCGCCCATGACGGCGATCTGCGCGGTCGGCCAGGCCAGGTTGAGGTCCGCGCCCAGGTGCTTGGAGCCCATGACGTCGTAGGCGCCGCCGAACGCCTTGCGGGTGATGACGGTGATCAGCGGCACGGTGGCCTCGGCGTAGGCGTAGATGAGCTTCGCGCCGCGCCGGATGATGCCGTTGTACTCCTGGTCCGTGCCCGGCAGGAAGCCCGGGACGTCCACGAAGGTCAGCACCGGGACGTTGAAGGCGTCGCAGGTGCGGACGAACCGCGCGGCCTTCTCGGAGGCGTCGATGTCCAGGCAGCCGGCGAACTGCATCGGCTGGTTGGCGACGATGCCCACCGGGTGGCCCTCGACCCGGCCGAAGCCGGTGAGGATGTTCGGCGCGAACAGCGACTGGGTCTCCAGGAACTCCCCGTCGTCCAGCACGTGCTCGATGACGGTGTGCATGTCGTACGGCTGGTTCGCGCTGTCCGGGATGAGCGTGTCGAGCTCGCGGTCGTGCGCGGAGACCTCGGTGTCCGCCTCCTCGGGGAAGGCGGGCGGCTCGGAGAGGTTGTTCGACGGCAGGTACGACAGGAGGGACTTCACGTACTCGATGGCGTCCTTCTCGTCACCCGCCATGTGGTGCGCGACACCGGACGTGCTGTTGTGCGTCCGCGCGCCGCCCAGTTCCTCGAAGCCGACGTCCTCGCCGGTGACCGTCTTGATGACGTCCGGGCCGGTGATGAACATGTGCGAGGTCTGGTCGACCATCACCGTGAAGTCGGTGATCGCGGGGGAGTACACGGCGCCGCCCGCGCAGGGGCCGACGACCAGGCTGATCTGCGGGATCACGCCGGACGCGTGCACGTTGCGGCGGAAGATCTCGCCGTACATGCCGAGGGCGCTGACGCCCTCCTGGATCCGGGCGCCGCCGGAGTCGTTGATGCCGACGAGCGGGCAGCCGGTCTTCAGCGCGAAGTCCATGACCTTCATGATCTTCTGGCCGAACACCTCGCCGAGGGCGCCGCCGAAGACGGTGAAGTCCTGCGAGAACACCGCCACCGGGCGCCCGTCGACCGTGCCGTAGCCGGTGACGACGCCGTCGCCGTACGGGCGGGTCTTCTCCAGACCGAAGTTGGTGGACCGGTGCCGGGCGAACTCGTCCAGCTCGACGAAGGAACCCTCGTCGAGGAGCAGGGCCACCCGCTCACGCGCCGTCAGCTTGCCCTTGGCGTGCTGCTTCTCCACGGCGCGGGCGGAACCGGCGTGGGTGGCTTCGTCGATGCGGCGCTGCAGATCCGCGATCTTCCCCGCGGTGGTGTGCATGTCGATCGGCTCTGACGGTTGTGACATCGGGGTCGCGGCTCCCTGCATGGTGTCAACTGCCTGGTCAATTGATTGACTACTGCTGGCTACTGGTGCGTAGCGTATCGGCGGCCATGGCGCTCGGCAGTGCGGCGTTTGACACACCTGCATTGGGTTGCCTGCCCCCGTCACCGCGGGTACCCGCTCCTTTCAGTATGTGCCGCGGACCGGGGCCCGGCGCGGGCGCGCGGCGGCCGGTTCGCGGGGGCCGGGCCGCTAGGGTCGGTCGGGACCCGATCCGGGCCGGCCCGGGTCGGAAGCACATACGGCGACAGAAGGAATCCGGTCATGCCATCAGATGCCTCAGCAGGTGCCTCCGCCGGTCGCTGGTCGAGCCTGGACCGGCCTCCCCTCAACGAAGCGGCGCTGCGGCGGGCCCTCGTCACCGGTGACGGGCTGTGGACCTCCCTGGAGGTGGTCGACTCCACCGGGTCCACCAACACCGATCTCGCCGCGCGGGCGCCGGGGCTGCCCGAGGGGGCCGTGCTCGTCGCCGAGGAGCAGAACGCCGGGCGCGGGCGGCTCGACCGCAGCTGGGTGGCGCCCGCCCGCTCCGGGCTGTTCTTCTCCGTGCTGTTCAAGCCGGGCGAGGCCGTCCCGCAGGAGAACTGGGGCTGGCTGACCCTGCTGGCCGGGGTGGCCACCGCGACCGGGCTGTCCCGGGCGGCGGGCGTGGACACCGCCCTCAAGTGGCCCAACGACCTCCTGGTCACCGTGGACGGCCAGGAGCGCAAGGCGGGCGGCATGCTCGCCGAGCGCGTCGCGGACGGCGTGATCGTCGGCATCGGCCTCAACGTCTCCCTGACCGAGGACGAGCTGCCGGTCCCCACCGCGGGCTCGCTGGCCCTGGCCAAGGCCGCCGTCACCGACCGCGACCCCCTGCTGCGGGCCGTCCTGCGCTCCCTGGAGGAGTGGTACGGGAACTGGCGCGCGGCCGGCGGCGACCCCGCGGCCAGCGGCCTCCAGGAGACCTACGCGGCGGGCTGCGCCACCCTCGGCCGGCATGTCCGCGCGGAGCTGCCCGGCGGCCGCACCCTCACCGGAACGGCCGAAGCGGTCGACAGCGAAGGCCGCCTGGTGATCCGTACGGCCGAGGGCGCCCACGAGGCGGTCGGCGCGGGCGACGTGGTCCACCTGCGCTCGGTGCACTGAGACGGCCGCGGGGCCTGCGGGGCCGGGCCCCGGGCGGAATGCGGCGAAGATCGCGTTTCGTACGGATACGGTCCCGCGGGCGGTCGCGGACCGCGCCGGCGGGCCCGGCCGGCGGGTCGCTTCCGGGGACGGGGAGGGGAGTGAGCTACGGCACACCTGCCGTATGGTTTAGGCGATCCCGGTGCTCGTGGTGATCAACCGGTTCGGCAGGGCAGTGCGCACGGAATGGACAGGAGGCGGCCCTTGACCGTCGACGACTCTGCCTCCGGCGCGTCCGCCCCGGGGCCCAGCGGTCCGGGCACCCCGATCGGGCGCGACCAGCACACCCCGCACCACGAGGTCGACCACACCGCCCAGCCCACCGCGGACCCGCTCGCCATCCGGCTGGAGCAGCTGATCCTCGGCGCGGAGCGCCGCTACACGCCCTTCCAGGCGGCCCGCAGCGCGGGTGTGTCCATGGAGCTGGCCTCGCGCTTCTGGCGGGCCATGGGCTTCGCCGACATCGGGCAGGCCCGTGCGCTCACCGAGGCCGACGTCCTGGCCCTGCGCCGGCTCGCCGGTCTGGTGGAGGCCGGGCTGCTGTCGGAGCCGATGGCGGTGCAGGTGGCGCGCTCCACGGGGCAGACCACGGCACGCCTCGCGGAGTGGCAGATCGACTCCTTCCTGGAGGGTCTGACGGAGCCGCCGGAGCCGGGCATGACCCGTACGGAGGTCACGTACCCGCTGGTGGAGCTGCTGCTGCCGGAGCTGGAGGAGTTCCTCGTCTACGTGTGGCGGCGCCAGCTGGCGGCCGCGACCGGGCGGGTCGTGCAGGTCGCGGACGACGAGGAGATGGTCGACCGGCGGCTCGCGGTGGGCTTCGCCGACCTGGTGGGCTTCACCCGCCTCACCCGCCGGCTGGAGGAGGAGGAGCTGGGCGAGCTCGTCGAGTCCTTCGAGACCACGGCGGCCGACCTGGTGGCCGCGCACGGCGGCCGGCTGATCAAGACCCTGGGTGACGAGGTGCTGTACGCCGCCGACGACGCGGCGACGGCGGCGGAGATCGCGCTGCGGCTCATCGAGACGATGGAGGCCGACGCCCAGATGCCCGAGCTGCGGGTGGGCATCGCCTTCGGCACGGTGACGACCCGGATGGGCGATGTCTTCGGGACCACGGTGAACCTGGCCAGCCGGCTGACCTCGATAGCGCCGAAGGACGCGGTGCTGGTGGACGGGGCGATGGCCAAGGAGCTGTCCCGGACCGGGGCCGCGCCGGTCTCGGAGAAGGAGGCGGAGGCGGAGCCCGACGAGGGCGCGGCCTACCGCTTCGCCCTCCAGCCGATGTGGCAGCGGCCGGTGCGCGGGCTCGGCGTGGTCGAGCCCTGGTCCCTGACCCGGCGCAAGCGGCGCTGACGGGCCGGTGGCGCGGGCGGGCGCTGTTCCGGCGGGCCGTCGCGCCCTAGGATCCCCCGGGTAACGTTCGTTAACCGGGAGGGTGAGGGTCCTATGGCGTCCGAGTTCGAGTCCGATTCCGTGTCCGCGTTCGAGTCGGAGTTCGTGACGGTACGCCGCCACGAGGGCGGGGTCGCGGAGCTGGTGCTGGACCGCCCCAAGGCGATGAACGCGGTGTCCACCGAGATGGCCCGGTCCATCGGCGCGGCCTGCGCGGCCCTGGCCGCGGACCGGTCGGCGCGGGTGGTGGTGCTCTCCTCCACCGCCGAGCGGGCCTTCTGCGTCGGCGCGGACCTCAAGGAGCGCAACGCGCTCTCGGACGCCGAGCTGGTGCGGCAGCGGCCGACCACGCGCGGGGCCTACGGCGGGGTGCTGGAGCTGCCGATGCCGACGGTCGCGGCGGTGCACGGCTTCGCGCTGGGCGGCGGCTTCGAGCTGGCCCTGGCCTGCGATGTGATCGTCGCCGACGAGACCGCGGTGGTGGGCCTGCCGGAGGTGTCCGTGGGCGTGATCCCGGGCGGCGGGGGCACGCAGTTGCTGCCGCGCCGGGTGGGCGCGGCCCGCGCGGCCGAGCTGATCTTCACGGCCCGCCGGGTGGAGGCGGCCGAGGCGCTGTCCCTGGGGCTGGTGGACTCGGTGGTCCCGGCCGGCCGGGACACGGCCGAGGCGCTGGCCCTCGCGACCCGGATGGCGGCGAACTCCCCGGTGGGGCTGCGGGCCGCCAAGCGGGCGCTGCGGCTGGGGCACGGGATGGACCTGGCGGCCGGGCTGGAGATCGAGGACGCGGCCTGGCGCACGGTGGCCTTCTCGGGCGACCGGGCGGAGGGCGTGGCGGCGTTCAACGAGAAGCGCAAGCCGGAGTGGCCGGGGGAGTAGCGGCTGCCCGGGCACGGCCCCGCTGCCTCGGGGCGGTCCCGCCGCCTCGGCGCGGTCCCGCTACCTCGGGTGCTTCCGCCGGTACCGAAAGTCGCGCCGATTATCCCTAAATCAGACAAAAGTCCCTAATCTGGGGTGATGGGAGTCGACGGGCGTTTGCGAGCCGTGGTGGGCCTGGCACAGGCGATGGCCGCGGCGGCCACGCCGCGCGACAGTGTGCGGGCCGCCGCGCGGGGCGCGCGCCTGGCGATGGACGGCTCCTTCGCCGCGATCTCCGCCTGGGAGCGCGAGCGGGGCTGCCTGCGGGTGCTGGTCAACGAGGGCGGGCGGCGGCCGGGCGAGGAGGAGTTCCCCGAGGACGAGTCCTACCCGGTGCACGACTTCCCCGAGATCACCGAGTTCCTGCACGAGCGCTGGGCGGGCGGCGGCGGCCCGCACGCCTGGGTGGAGAGCGCGGCCGGCGACCGGCCCGGGCGGCGCGGGGAGTCCCTGCGCCGCCGGGGGCGCGGCAGCTGCGTGGTCGCGCCCGTGGTGCTCAGCGGGCGGGCCTGGGGCGAGCTGTACGTGGCCCGGGACGAGGGGCTGCCCGGCTTCGACGCGGACGACGCGGAGTTCGCCGCCGTGCTCGCCGCCGTGGTGGCGGCGGGGCTCGCGCAGACCGAGCGGCTGGAGGAGGCCCGGCGGCTGGCCTTCACCGATCCGCTGACGGGCCTGGCGAACCGCCGGGCCGTGGACATGCGGCTCGACGAGGCGCTGGAGGAGCACCGGCGCACCGGTGTCGTGGTCAGCCTGGTGGTCTGCGACCTGAACGGCCTCAAGCGGGTCAACGACACCCTCGGGCACGCCATGGGCGACCGGCTCCTGGAGCGCTTCGGCTCGGTGCTGAGCCTGTGCGGGGCCATGCTCCCCGGCGCGCTGGTGGCCCGGCTCGGCGGCGACGAGTTCTGCCTGGTCGGCGTCGGCCCCTCCGCGGACGAGGTGGTCCGGGTCGGCGAGGAGCTGTGCACCCGGGCCGCCGAGCTGGAGCTGGGTGAGGGGGTGGCCTGCGGGGTGGCCTCCACCGGGGACCCGATCGGCCCGGTGAAGTCCTCCCGGCGGCTGTTCCGGCTCGCGGACGCCGCCCAGTACCGGGCCAAGGCCGCCCGTTCGGCCCAGCCGGTGGTGGCGGGCCGGGACACCGCCGTGGTCCGGCTGGCCGACGCCGCGGCCCAGGAGGCTCCCGGTGAGCGCAGGCGGTTCCGCGGGCGCAGGTGAGGGCCCGCGCCCTGGCTTCCGTACGTAAGGGGTGGCGCAGCGGCGCGATCGTGACAGAACCAGCTAGTGACATGAAGCGATTCAATCCGTAGGGTGCTGAATATGGATATGCACACTGTCGTGGTGGGGACGTCCGGGACCACCGCCGAGGACGTCATCGCCGTCGCCCGCGGCAACGCACGGGTCGAGCTGTCCGGCGAAGCGCTCGCGGCGCTCGCCCGCGCCCGCGAGATCGTCGACGCGCTGGCCGCCAAGCCCGAACCCGTGTACGGGGTGTCCACCGGGTTCGGCGCCCTCGCCTCCCGGCACATCAGCCCTGAGCTGCGCGCCCAGCTCCAGCGCAACATCGTCCGCTCGCACGCCGCCGGCATGGGCCCGCGCGTGGAGCGGGAGGTCGTCCGCGCGCTGATGTTCCTCCGCCTCAAGACCGTCGCCTCCGGCCACACCGGCGTGCGCCCCTCCGTCGCGCAGACCATGGCCGACCTGCTCAACGCCGGGATCACCCCCGTCGTCCACGAGTACGGCTCCCTCGGCTGCTCCGGCGACCTCGCCCCGCTGTCCCACTGCGCGCTCGCGCTCATGGGCGAGGGCGACGCCGAGGGCCCCGACGGCGCGGTCCGCGCGGCCGGCGAACTGCTCGCCGAGCACGGCATCGAGCCCGTCGAACTGCGCGAGAAGGAGGGCCTGGCCCTCCTCAACGGCACGGACGGCATGCTCGGCATGCTGGTCATGGCCCTCGCGGACCTCGACCGGCTGTACAAGTCCGCCGACATCACCGCCGCCCTCACCCTGGAGGCGCTGCTCGGCACCGAGAAGGTGCTCCAGCCCGAGCTGCACGCCATCCGCCCGCACCCCGGCCAGAGCGCCTCCGCCGCCAACATGGCCGCCGTGCTCAAGGGCTCCGGGCTGACCGGGCACTTCCAGGAGGAGTCCGCCCCGCGCGTGCAGGACGCCTACTCCGTGCGCTGCGCCCCGCAGGTGGCCGGCGCCGGCCGTGACACCATGGCGCACGCCGCCCTGGTGGCCTCCCGCGAGCTGGCCGCCGCCGTCGACAACCCGGTCGTCCTGCCCGACGGCCGCGTGGAGTCGAACGGCAACTTCCACGGCGCGCCCGTGGCCTACGTACTGGACTTCCTGGCCATCGCCGCCGCCGACCTCGGCTCCATCGCCGAGCGGCGCACCGACCGGCTGCTCGACAAGAACCGCTCGCACGGCCTGCCGCCCTTCCTCGCGGACGACGCCGGCGTGGATTCCGGTCTGATGATCGCCCAGTACACGCAGGCCGCGCTGGTCAGCGAGATGAAGCGGCTCGCCGTCCCGGCCTCCGCCGACTCGATCCCCTCCTCCGCCATGCAGGAGGACCACGTCTCGATGGGCTGGTCGGCCGCGCGCAAGCTGCGTACCGCCGTCGACAACCTGACGCGGATCATCGCCATCGAGCTCTACGCGGCCACCCGCGCCATCGAGCTGCGCCACGGGCTCACCGCGGCCCCCGCCAGCCTCGCCGCGATCGCCGCGGCCCGCGCGGCGGGCGTGGAGGGTCCCGGGCCGGATCGTTTCCTCGCGCCCGACCTGGCCGCCGCGGACGCCTTCGTCCGCAGCGGTGGCCTCGTCGCCGCCGTGGAGCCGGTGACGGGCCCGCTCGCCTGACGGCGCGCGACGGCTCACGGCGAAGGGCCGCCCCGGGATCTCCTCCCGGGGCGGCCCTTCGCCGTGAGCGCGCCGTTCCGCCCGCCCTAGGCGGACGGGGAGCGGCGTACGGAGAAGGCCACCGCGGCGGCTCCGACCCCGAGGAAGAGCGTGCCGCCCAGGATGTACGGCGTGGTGTCCACCGAGCCGGTGTCGGCCAGCGTGAGCGGCTGCGCCGCGGGCTCCGTGCGGGCGCCCGCCTGGAGGGCCACGGTGCCGGGGCCGCCGGGCGCGCCGGAGTCCGCGGCGAAGGCGTTGGCACCGGCGGGTACACCGGATACGTGCTCCTCGGCCCCCGGGGAGGTGGCGCCCGCCGAGGGCACGAACCACAGGGCGGCGAGGAGGGTGGTCGCTCCGAGAGCGGTGAGCAGCGGTCGGCGTGCGGACACGGTGCGATCCCCCTTGTGGCAGCAGCGAATTGGCCGTGTGCGGTGATGCTACGGAAAGGGGCGGGTCGTGGGAAAGTCGAGGCTGCCGCGGGCTTACTCTCCGTCGTATGAACCCTTCTGACACATCACGGTATGTACGGCTTCGGGTGGATCTGGTGCTGGAGGTGCCCGACGCCCAGGCGCTCACCGGAGCCGCACTCGCGCACATCAAGGCCGACGAGTTCATGCCGGACGAGGAGCGCAGCCACGCCGAGGCCGCCGTCCGCGAGGACGAGTCCGAGGCCCTGGCCTATCTGGTGGACCCCACCGACCTGGTCGCGGAGATCCCCGGAGTGGAGCTCGCGCAGGCATCCTGGAGCAGCGAGCCCGTCGAATACGACCCCGAGTCGATGGAGTGGGACCTCGACGAGGAAGATGGGGACTTCGACGAAGAAAAACCCGACAACGCCTGACCGTGTGGTTGCCCACATCCGAATGGAATGTGGAACCGGCCCACGCCGTTAACGCGTTGTCAGGACCAGGGAGGGGGCCGGACCCCCTCCCGGGCCAACCCCGGGGACGGCAGCCTCGGGGTTTCCGGCAACGATGGAGTGGCGTGTGAGGACGGACAGCAAGCGGCGGCGACGGTCCATGGCGGCCATATCCGTCGTGCTCGGCGGCGTACTGGTGCTCTCGGCGTGCAACGACGAGAGCGGCGGCGACCCGAAGGGCAACGGGGAGGCCAGCAAGTCCCAGGCGGACGTGGACGCCGCGGCGGCCAAGGACACCTCGAAGGCGAAGATCACCATCGCGCCGAAGGACGGCGCGACGAACGTCGGTCTGAACGACGCGGCGAGCGTCACCGTCAGCGACGGCACGCTCACCCAGGTCGAGCTCAAGACCAGCGAGGGCACGGCCGTGCCCGGCGACGTGGCCGCCGACGGCAAGAGCTGGAAGCCCAAGGGCGCCCTCAAGCGCTCCACCAAGTACGCCCTCTCGGCCACGGCCAAGGACGCGGACGGCAAGGAAGCGCACGAGAACGCCTCCTTCACCACCGTCTCCCCGGAGAACAGCTTCGTGGCCTCCTTCGTGCCGGAGGAGGGCCAGACCGTCGGCGTCGGCATGCCGGTCTCGATCACCTTCAACAAGGCGATCAAGGACAAGAAGGCCGTCCAGGCGGGCATCAGCGTCTCCTCCAGCAGCGGCCAGGAGGTCGTCGGCCACTGGTTCAACCCCCAGCGCCTGGACTTCCGCCCCGAGCAGTACTGGCAGGCGGGCTCCACCGTCACCCTCAAGCTCGCGCTGGAAGGCGTCCAGGGCGCGCCCGGCGTGCAGGGCGTCCAGAGCAAGACCATCACCTTCAAGATCGGCCGCAGCCAGGTCTCCACGGTCGACGCGAAGACGAAGAAGATGACGGTCACCCGGGACGGCGCGGTCCTCAAGACCATCCCGATCTCCGCGGGCGCCCCGGCCAACCCGACGTACAACGGCCAGATGGTGATCTCCGAGAAGTTCAAGGAGACCCGGATGAACGGTGCCACGGTCGGCTTCACCGACGACGACGGCAAGGGCGAGTACGACATCAAGGACGTCCCGCACGCGATGCGGCTGTCGAACTCCGGCACCTTCCTGCACGGCAACTACTGGGGCGCGGACTCGATCTTCGGCTCCGCCAACACCAGCCACGGCTGCGTCGGCCTGAACGACGTCAAGGGCGCCGGTGACCCGAACCAGCCGGCGGCCTGGTTCTACGACAACTCCCTCATCGGGGACGTGGTCACCGTGGTCAACTCCCCGGACAAGACCATCAAGCCCGACAACGGCCTCAACGGCTGGAACATGAACTGGGCGGACTGGAAGGCGGGCTCGGCGGCGTAAGTCCGCGTAGTCCCGCGTCCGCTACGGCGGTCCGCAGACGGCGGAGGACCCTCTCGGGGTCCTCCGCCGTTCGCATGCCCTCCCGGTCCCGCCGCCGGGCGAAAAGGCGCGGGCATCGGCCCCGCGGCCCGTCTAGGGTCGGGAGCATGAAGATCAACACCCTCGCGCTGCCCCTGACCGCGCCCGAGACGGACTCCTGGCTCGCGGTCCTGACCGAGGCCGCCGCCGCCGACCTGCCCGGGATCCCCGGCCCCTCCGAGGTGGAGATCCGCGGGCGGCTGCGCGTCCCGACCGTGCGCGGCGAGGCCAGGCTCTGGGCGGCGCCGGACGGCGAGGGCGTGGCCTCGGCCATCCTCTTCTCCGACGAGACCAACCGGCACGCGGCCTTCGTGGACGTGCTGACGGTACGTCCGCAGGCGCGGCGGCGGGGCGTGGGCACGGCCCTGTGGGAGCGGGTCCGCGAGGAACTGCGCGCCGACGGCCGGACCTCCGTCGCCGCCATGCTCGACCTGGACGGCCCGGGCCAGGCGTTCGCGGAATCCCTCGGGTTCGAGAACGTGCTGCCGATGGCCTGGTACACGCGGGAGCTCCCGGCGGGCGCCGCCCCCGAACCGCCCCCGGCCACCTCCGGCTACGAGTTCCTCATCTGGCGCGGCCCGGTGCCCGCGGCCTGGGCGCAGGCCGCGGCCGACGCCCACACCGCGATGGAGGACGCCCCGAGCGGGGACATGGACCAGCGCATCGAGCCCTGGACCCCGGAGCGCCTGCACATCGTCCAGCAGGTCATCGTGGACCGCGGCGGGGAGATCACCACGGTCGCCGCCGTCACCGCGGCGGGCGAGGTGGCCGCCTACACGGAACTCGTGCTCCCCGACCCGGCCGGCCCGCGCGCCCTCCAGTACGACACCGTGGTCCTGCCCCGCCACCGCGGCCGGGGCCTCGGCCGCGCCGTGAAACTCCACATGGCGGCCGAGGCGGCCCGCCGCTACCCGGCCCTGCGGCAGATAGCGACGACGGTCGCGGACGAGAACACCCCGATGCGCACGGTCAACGCCTCCCTCGGCTACCACCACGAACGCGGCACGGGCTACTTCCAGCTCAAGCTGTGACGGGGCGAGCCCGCCCCCGGCGGGCCTCTCAGTTGCCCGGCGCCGGGGCGATGCCCACCGGGCAGGAGACGCCCGTGCCGCCGATGCCGCAGTAGCCGCCCGGGTTCTTGTCCAGGTACTGCTGGTGGTACGCCTCCGCCGGCCAGAAGGGGCGGTCCGCCGCCGGGAGGACCGAGGTGGTGATCCGGCCGTGGCCCGAGGCGTCCAGGGCCCGCTGGTAGGCCGCGCGGGACTCCTCGGCCGCGGCCTGCTGGGCGGGGGAGTGGGTGTAGACCGCGGAGCGGTACTGGGTGCCGACGTCGTTGCCCTGGCGGAAGCCCTGCGTGGGGTCGTGGGACTCCCAGAACAGCTTCAGCAGGGACGCGTACGGGACCTGGGCCGGGTCGAAGACCACCCGGACCACCTCGGTGTGCCCGGTTCCGCCCGAGCAGACCTCGTCGTACGTTGGGTTCTCGGTGTGGCCGCCCTGGTAGCCCGCGAGCGTGGTCCACACCCCCGGGGTCTGCCAGAACGTGCGCTCGGCGCCCCAGAAGCAGCCCAGGCCGAAGTCGGCCACCTCCAGGTGGGCGGGATACGGGCCGGACAGCGGGTTGCCCAGCACCGTGTGCTTCTCCGGTACACGGAACAACGGCTCCGCGCGGCCCGTCAGGGCCTCCTCGCGGGTGGGCAGCTCGGGCGTACGGCGGTACGAGAACATGGTTCGCCTCCTTCGTACCCCCTCAACGGCCGGGGCCGGGCCGGGATTCCCGGCCCGGCCCCCTCCCCTCCGCTTCCTGTCGGCCCGGAGGTCACAGGCCCGGCGTGACCAGGGCCACCGCGAAGTCACGGGCGTACAGGTACCGCTGCTTCGGCTTGCCCGCGTAGGACCAGGGCATGGCCCCGATGTACCCGTCGATGTACCGGAACTGCTCCACCGCCTCGGCGTCCCGGTCCTGCCAGAACAGCAGGAAGGCCAGCATGTGCCGCAGCATCGGCGCCTGCGGGTGGTCGTGGCCGGCCGCCGCCAGGTCCAGCAGCGCCGCGTCCACGGCCGCCAGGATCTCCGGCTCCTTGAAGTACGTGTCGACCGCGAGGTCGTCCTCGTACGTCTGCTGCTCGAAGTACGCGACCAGCGGCAGCAGCGACAGCAGCTCCCCGGGCCGGCCCGCGGCCGCCGAGGTCCGGGCGAAGCCGAGGGCCAGCTCGTGCGAGCCGCGCCACTTGCGGCACCAGTACTGGAGCGCCGAGTAGTGCGCCCACAGCACCCGCGGGGCCCGCCGGGTGATCTCCTCCCACAGGCCCCGGTACTGCTCGTGGGAGTAGCCCAGGCCGAAGGCGATCGGCTGCTCCACCATGTACGGGGTCGGGTCCGCGGGAGAGGCCAGCCGCTGCGCCTCGTGGGCGTCGGCCTGGGCCTTGACCAGCAGCTCGTGGAAGAGCCGGAACTGCTCCTGCGTGGTGTGCCGGGCCCCCTTCGCGCCGCGCACGTCCCAGGCGACCTGCACCCCGGCGTCGGCGTGGACCAGCGCGGCCGTCGGATCCTCCGGCCGGGCCGTCCGCCAGGCCAGCAGCCAGAAGTCGTCCTCGGCGGCGGCCTCGGCCAGCGGGCGGACCCGCTCCATCCGCTCCTGCCAGTCCTGCCCGGCGGCCTCGACGTAGGCGGCCGCGGCCTGCCAGTCGCCCGCCCGGACGGCCTCCAGCACGGCCGCGCGCTCCGGCGGCACGGGCGCCATATGGTCCGTGTCGAGATCGGCCTCGGCGACGAAGCCCAGGGCGACGACGGCCGCCGCCCTCGCGGCCTCGTCCTCGGCCTCGCCCGCCGCCTCGATGGCGGCCGTACGGCCCTCCAGTACGGCGATCTCGGCTTCGAGGGCCCGCGCCTTGCGGATGTAGTAGACGCCGCGCAGGAACCAGACGGCAGCCGCGAGGAGGAGGACGCCGAGCACGGCGAGGACGATCATCACGAGGCGAGTACCAGCTTCCGGAGCGGTTCGGTGTCGGGCAGGTCGGCGACCGCCGCGTCGAGGGCCGGGCCGAGGCGTTCCTCGAAGCCGTCGGCCGGGTAGCACAGGGCGGCCGGGTCCGACCAGGACAGCAGCCAGCGGGCCGTGCCGCGGCCCGTCAGTTCCACGGTGACCAGCTGCTCCAGGGCCCGCCGGACCACCGGGCGGGCGAACTCGCGGGCCGCGCGGCCCGTGGCGGCCGCCGCCTGCTCCGACTTCGGGAAGCGGTCCGCGAACCGCCAGCGCAGCGCCGGGTCGGCCTCGAACGCGTCCAGTACGGCTTCCAGCCCGGGGCCCGCGCCTTCGGCGGCGAACGCCTCCCGGATCTCCGCCGCGCCCTCGGCCGCGTACCGGGTCATCGACACATGGACCAGCTCCTCCCAGTCCACCCGCCGCAGCGCCAGCGCCTCCGGCGTCAGGACGGCCTCCTCCAAGGCGGCCGGTACGGCGTCCGCGTCGGCCAGCAGGGCCAGGGCGGGGCGGGCCGGCTGCCCGGCGCGGCCGTCGTCGGGCAGGGCCTCGATCCGGGCGACACGCTCGGCGAGCGGGGGGTGGGAGTCGTACGGCGAGGCGGGCTCGGACGGCAGCGCGTGGCGCAGCCCCTCCAGCTCGTCCGCGCGCGCGTCCAGCAGCCGGCGCAGGCCGCCGAAGACCTCGCCGGGGCGGGGCAGCAGCCCGGCGGGGACGCCGAGGGTGGCGTACGAGTCCATGTAGAACGTGTGCGCGTCGTGGAGGGCGTTCACCTCGCGCAGCGCGGAGGCGGCGGCGTCCCGTCCGGCGACGCGGACGGCGGCGAGGTCCGCCGCCAGCTCCTGGCGGCGGGCGGTGGAGCGGGTGGCGCGCAGCGAGAAGTTCCCGTAGGCCATGTAGATCCTGGCCATGGCGCGGTACATCGCGCCCTCGCCGGTGGTGTCCACGCCCTTGGCCCGCTTGCCCTTGGCGATCCGCTTCCCGTCCCGCTTCTCCTGCCGGGCGCGCTCCTTGGCGACCTTCTGGTCGGCGCGCTCCTGGAAGTGGGCGACCGTACGGAGCACCTGCGCGCGGCCGCGGGCGACCAGCGGCAGGAGGCGGGTGTCCAGGTGGGCGTAGTGGCCCATCTCGTGCGCGAGGAGGGCGCGCAGCTGCATCTCGTCGAGCCCCGTCAGCACCGGCAGGCCGAGGTACAGGCTGCGCCTGCCCGGCAGCAGGCCGAGCAGGCGGGCGTCCTCGGAGGCGAACGCGTTCACGTCGGCGGTCAGGACGATCTCGTCGGGCGCGCGGGTGCCGACCCCGGCGGCGGTCTCCCGGACGGCCTGCCACAGCCGCGGCTCCTGCGCCTCGGTGACGCCGATCCCGGCCGGGGGATCGCCCCACGGGGTGCGCAGCATGAACAGGCCGCGCACGACCGGGACCGCGAGGAGGACGGAGACGAGCAGGAGCTTGACGAGGGCCGGGCCGTGCAGCACGCCGACGAGGGCGTAGTCGATGCCGCCGATCACGGCCAGCAGGATCACGCCGAGCAGATAGAAGCCTGCGAGCAGGACGAGCGCGCGGACGGCGCGCACGGTTGCGCCCATATGGACAGATCCCCCCACGGGATGAAGCGGTGCCGGTGCGAGTGCCGGCGCTGGAGCCGAGGTGCCCGGTGGTGGCCGAGGGCCACCACCACCGCCGCATCATGCGGCCTGCGATCACTCACGGCAACCTTATTCGCGCAGGTGGGAGCGGGATCCGCCGGGGCCCGTCAGTGGGGGAGGGTGGCCGGGGAGCCGCCGTTCGCCTCGTAGCCGGCCACCGCCAGGGCGCGGTAGACCGCGTACTGCGCCGCCGGGTCCTCCGCGGCCGACCACGGGAGGGCGCCCACGTAGCCGTCCACGTGCCGGACCTGGTCCATCGCCTCCGCCCAGCGCTCCATGTTCACCAGGAACAGCAGCAGCAGATGCCGTACGTGCGCCAGCACCGGGTCGTCCGGCCGCGCCGAGTTCGCCGCGTACAGCGCGCCGCCCACGGCCCGCGTGACCGCCTCGCTGCGGTGGAAGCCGCTGCTCAGGACCAGGTCGGGCAGGTTCTCGTACAGGGCGAACAGCGGCAGCGCCGCCAGCAGCGAGCCCTGCGGGGCGCGGGCCGCCGCCGCGTGCGCGAAGGCGTCCGCCTTCTCCCGCGAGCCGTGCCACTTCGCGCACCAGTAGTGCAGGGCCGCCAGGTGCGCGCCCATGTGGTCCGGCGCGCGGTCGATGACCTCGGCCCACAGCACGTCGAACTCGGCCTCCGGGTACGCCAGACCCCGCGCGACCGCCAGCTCCGTGATGTACGGGACCGGGTCCCCCGGCGACAGCAGCGCGGCCTTGCGGCACGCCTCCCGCGCCTCCTCCAGGATGATCCGGTGGTCCTCGGAGCCGACGCCGCCCGAATGCCGCCACGCCTGCTGCACCAGCAGCTCCGCGTGCACCTGCGCGCCGCCCGCGTCCTTCTCCGCCTCCAGCCGCCACGCCTTCAGCCACCGCGCGCCCACGCCCGGCTGCGCCACGAGCTCCAGGGCAGCGGCGCCGCCGAACGCCTGCACGCGCTGCCAGCGCAGCTCACCCTCGCGCGGGGTCCCGGCGAGCAGCTGGGAGGCCGCCTGCCACTGCCCGGTGCGCTGCACGTGGTCCAGGGCGTCCAGCAGGTCCTGGTCGGGGCCGGGGAGGCGGATGTCCAGCTCCTCCTGCCGGTCGAACCCGTAGTTCGCGGGGTCGGCCGCGTCGGGGCTGCCGGGCGCGGCGAGGCGGATGCCGCCGCGCCTGCGCCGTACGTACGGACCGACGACGAACACGATCATGAGCATCGCGAACAGGATCCACAGAATCTCCATGCCTCCAGCGAACCAGACCGGGGGCCGGAGAGGCCAACAGGGGGGTGCACACCGGCCCTGGGCATAGCATCGGACCATGAGCGACGACAGCCACGAGCACCAGAGCTTCGAGACCCGCGCGATCCACGCGGGCAACACCGCCGACCCGCTGACCGGCGCGGTCGTGCCGCCGATCTACCAGGTCTCCACCTACAAGCAGGACGGCGTGGGCGGTCTGCGCGGCGGTTACGAGTACAGCCGCAGCGCCAACCCGACCCGCACCGCGCTGGAGGAGAACCTGGCGGCCCTGGAGGGCGGCCGGCGCGGCCTCGCCTTCGCCTCCGGTCTGGCCGCCGAGGACTGCCTGCTGCGCACGCTGCTCTCGCCGGGCGACCACGTGGTCATCCCGAACGACGCCTACGGCGGCACCTTCCGCCTCTTCGCGAAGGTCGTCTCCCGCTGGGGCGTGGAGTGGTCGGTGGCCGACACCTCGGACCCGGCGTCCGTACGGGCCGCGCTCACCCCGAAGACGAAGGTCATCTGGGTCGAGACCCCCTCCAACCCGCTGCTCGGCATCACCGACATCGCGGTCGTCGCCGACATCGCGCGCTCGGCGGGCGCCCGGCTCGTCGTGGACAACACCTTCGCCTCGCCGTACCTCCAGCAGCCGCTGGCGTTGGGCGCGGACGTGGTCGTGCACTCGCTGACCAAGTACATGGGCGGGCACTCCGACGTGGTCGGCGGCGCGCTGGTCGCCGCGGACGCGGCGCTGGGCGAGGAGCTGGCGTACCACCAGAACGCGATGGGCGCGGTGGCCGGGCCGTTCGACTCGTGGGTCGTGCTGCGGGGCATCAAGACGCTGGCCGTCCGGATGGACCGGCACGCGGAGAACGCGGCGAAGGTCGTCGAGGCGCTGCAGCGGCACCCGAAGGTCACGAAGGTCCTCTACCCGGGGCTGCCGGAGCACCCGGGGCACGAGGTGGCGGCGAAGCAGATGCGGAACTTCGGCGGCATGGTGTCCTTCCAGGTCGCCGGGGGCGAGGAGGAGGCGGTGGCCGTCTGCGCCCGTACGAAGATCTTCACGCTGGCGGAGTCGCTGGGCGGCGTCGAGTCGCTGATCGAGCACCCGGGGCGGATGACGCACGCGTCGGTGGCGGGCTCGGCGCTGGAGGTTCCGGCGGACCTGATCCGCGTGTCGGTGGGCATCGAGAACGCGGACGACTTGGTAGCGGACCTGACCCAGGCCCTGGGCTAGCCCTTCCCCGGGGGCGGGGCTCCGCCCCCGGGGCCCGCCACGTCTGGGCTGCGGCCAGCCGCATTCAGCCTCGCCGGCGTTTGAGGCGCTGGGTCTGGGGCGGCGCCCCAGGATCCCGGCTCCGCCGGGCAGGGGGGGGGGCGCCGGGCCGCCCGCCGCCGGGGGCTGACACGGCGGCAGAGC